>NZ_JBNNIW010000070.1:0-6510 GCF_050269715.1 Halomonas sp. NPDC076908
GAAGCGGCTGTTGGTGCTTGATGGATTGGTTAGGTTCTTGAAATCATAGCACTTTCAGCCGCTTTCTTTTATACCCTGTGAGAAATCCGGGCTAGGATTCAAGTTATGACGCCTATTATTCGGCCTACTAACGACAAGGCGTTCGCGGAAAACATCATAATTCAGAATATGTCAGCCTACTACAAGCAGCTGGATATGTGCTGGGATACCACCCTATTTGATAAACAGTGGGGTCAGTTAGATAGCTACAAGTTAGTCATAAACGCTTCACGAGTGGGGCTGCTTTGCATAAATCATGATGAAAATGCTTACTACATTCGGGAGCTACAGATTGATCCACAGTGGCAACGTCAAGGCATAGGGACCGCGGCCATTCGTTATACGGTTGAAACTGCCCAACGAAAAGGCATTCACTTACTTCGGCTTCGCGTGTTTTGTATCAACCCAGCAATAGCGCTATATGAGCGGATGGGGTTTCGCATATGCAAAACAGAAGCTGGCATTAACTATATGGAGCGGAAATTGTTCTGAATCAGACTCAGGCGTAAAACCGGCGGCGCATCATTGGGTATTGAGCGCTTAGCTGACGGCGCGGACGGAAAGTATTGGTTTGGATTGGATGAGTATTCTCGATCAAGAGTCGCCACTCGCTGGCTTGAGGCGCTATAGCGCTACCCCTTATTTGCCGCTAATGTATTCGCTTCTGCTAAATAAAGTCTGGAGCAAACCATGCAGGGCGATATCACCATTCAACGGCTAAGTGCTGATGATCCAAATGCTGAAATAGTGGCGGGCTGGACATTTGAAGCTTGGGGCCATTTACATCCTGGGCTCACGCTAGCGCAAGCGATTGAATGTTTAAAGGCCGAATGTGGGCAGGGTGGTGTGCCTTCTATCTTTCTAGCCATGCAAGGCAGAACCCCCGTTGGCACTGCCAGCCTGATTGCTGATGATATGAGCACTCGTCCCGAACTTACTCCATGGCTTGCGTCAGTATTTGTGGTGCCTGAATGGCGGGGACAGGGTATTGCTTCTTCATTAGTGCAGCAGGTGGAAGAAGAAGCCCTGCAAAATGGCATTCAGCATTTCTATTTATACACTCCCGATCAGCAGGCGCTCTATCGACGGCTGGGTTGGCAGAATGTCGAGCTCGTTGAGTATCGGGGAGAGCAGGTCACGGTAATGGCGCGGCAGCTATTGAATTAAGTAAGCCACGTATCTAAGGGGCATTTATGGTCAGTGGGCGAGCGTTACGCTACTTCGATACTGTTGCACGCTGTCGTTCGCTGCGCCAGGCGGCGGCTCAATTACACATTGCCCCTACGGCCATTAGCCGACAGATCGATTTGCTGGAACATCAGCTTGGCGCTCCGTTGATCGAACGTGGCCCCAACGGTATTAGCCTCACCGCCGCGGGGGAGCTGTTAGCCGCCCAAGCTCAGCGTACCCTGCGTGATCTTGAGCGGGTGCAAGAGCATATTGCTGACCTCAAAGGTTTGCGTACTGGCCGGGTGAGTTTGCAGGTGGCAGAAGGCGTTGTGGCTGGCCTGCTAGGCCCTGCGTTAGCCAAAATGGGCCAGCGTTACCCCCATTTGAACTTTGAAATTGGCATCGCCAGTGCCAGCCAGATGGTGGAAGCGCTGCGCCGTGGCGACGCAGATATCGGTCTATCGTTTTTCATGCCTCGCCACGATGACATTGTGGCCTTCACTAGTGCCGAGCTACATCATCATGCCGTCATGGCCCCACATCATCCGCTGGCCGTCGCCTCAGAGGTAAGCCTTCACACTCTAGCAAAGCACCGCTTGATCCTGCCTGATGAATCATACGGCGTACGCCAAGCATTGGAGCGCGCAGCGCATCGTGCAGGCGTGACGCTGGCGCCTACCTATAAAACGGCCTCTCTAGAAACCCAAAAAGCACTCGCCCTTAACGGCGCGGGCGTTCTGATATTACCGCCGATGGCGGTAGCAAGGGAGTGCCAGCAAGGTGCATTGGTCAGCATTCCCCTGGGTTCTTCTGAGCTGGAAGCTGCACGGATTGATCTCTGTGTCTATCGTCATCGCCAGCGCAGCTTTGCCACCGATGCGTGCCTTTCGCTATTGGCCCGCGCACTGCAGGCGTTGGTAAATCCCTAGAGTTAGAGTCTAGGTGTGCACACATAATGTGGACACGCTGAGATCAATATTGAATTGGCGTAGCGCACTGAGTAGGTTCATGCTGAGGTTATTAAGAACGACAAACTGATAGCAACAGTATGATAACAACCGCATAAGGTGATGTGATGGCTGAACTACACCAACTTACTGCCACCGAGCTATTGGAGGGTTACCGCTTAAAATCGTTTTCTCCCAAAGAGGTGGCGGTTGCTCTGATCGAGCATATCGATACTTGGGAGCCGCATGTTAATGCACTCTATGCCTATCAGTCGGATATGTTTATGGAGGCAGCAGAAGTCTCTACCCAGCGCTGGGCCAAAGGCCAACCTAGCGGTGCGCTGGATGGGGTGCCGGTGACCTTAAAAGAGTTAATTGCAACGCAAGGTATGCCGGTGCCCGGGGGAACAGGACTTGGCGAACAGGTAATAGCCAACCAGGATGCGCCACCAGCGACACGTTTAGATGAAGACAATGCTCTACTGTTAGGAAAAACCACCTGCCCCGATTTTGGCATGCTCTCATCAGGCCTTTCGTCATTTCATGGTTTAACCCGTAACCCTTGGAATTTGGCCTGCAATACCGGCGGCTCAAGCTCCGGCGCGGGTGCCGCTGCCGCGGCTGGGTTTGGTCCACTGCATGTGGGGACTGATATCGGTGGCTCCATACGCCTGCCCGCAGCATGGTGTGGCGTGGTGGGCTTCAAGCCCACCTTAGGCCGAGTACCTATCGATCCGTATTATGTGGGTCGCTGCGCCGGGCCAATGACACGCAGTGTTGACGATGCGGCGCTTATGATGTCGACGCTTGCCCGTACTGATAGACGCGATGCGATGCGCTTGCCGCCAGAAGTCATTGATTGGCATAATTTAAATGTAGATATTAGAGGCTTACGGATTGGCGTCATGATGGAGGCGGGTTGCGGTTTGCCCTTGGATAATGAGATTCGCCATCACGTTGAGCAGGCTGCAAAGCAGTTGGAAGCCATTGGAGCTAAGCTGGTGCCGCTGGCACCAGTGCTTACCCGCGAAATGTTGGATGGGCTGGATCGCTTTTGGCAGGCTCGCCAATGGAACGAGCTATTAAAGCTCTCGCCAGAAGAGCGTGAGCAAGTGCTACCCGCCATTTTGGCCTGGGCAGACGGTGGCGCACGCTTAAGCGGCGTAGAAGTGGTTCAGGGATTTCAACAAACCCTGGTCATGCGCCGTGCTACGGAGACGGTATTTGAGCAAGTGGACGCGGTCATTTCACCTACCACGCCAAACATCGCTTTTCCCGCAGAGTGGCCATCACCCACCAATGATCCTCGTCAGCCCTTTGAGCATATTGTTTATAACGTGCCGTGGAATATGGGGGAGCAGCCAGCGATATCGCTCAATGCAGGGTTTAGCAGGGATGATATGCCCATTGGGGTGCAGTTAATTGGCCCACGTTTTGCCGATCATCTGGTGCTGAAGCTGGCGTGGCAGCTAGAAAAGTGTTTGGCGTTGCCACTGCGTTGGCCAACCCTACCTATCACACATGCCAGTCGCAAAGGCGGCCGTTAAATAACGAAGAGGGAACACATATGCGACGGTTATTGGTACTGCCCACTTCCAAGGCGGGTTGGGGGTTATTGATCGCTTTTGTGGCACTGGTAATGGCGGGAACCTGGCCGGTCATCGGCTTGGTCAATCGGGCAACGCTGGTAATGGGGCTGCCGCTGATGGTGGTGTGGAGCTATCTGGTTATTTTCGCCTGTGTAGCAGTCATGTTGATCGGCAATCGCATTGTCGAGCGAGACGACCATGAATAGCCCTTGGCCACTGCTGATTACGCTGATATATGTGGCTATCGCTATGGTGATTGGCCTACGTGCACGCGGTGTACGTGCTAACAGAGCCGATATGAATAGCCTAGAAGAGTGGGGCGTGGCAGGGCGCAGCATGGGCCCTATTACGCTTTACCTATTAATTGCAGCCGGTAGTGTGAGTGCTTACACCTTTATGGGCGCGCCGGGGTGGGCTTACTCCAAAGGTGTCGCGGTATTTTACGTTGCTATCTACCTTGCTTACCTGGCGTTGGTGGCTTGGTATTTTGGCCCCAAGGTGTGGGCATTCGGCGAAAAATTTGGCCACGTCACCCAAGCAAGCGCGATTGCTGACCGCTACCAAAGTCCCGCATTAGGCGCACTGGCAGCGTTAGTCATGGCGATTGGCTCAGTTGCCTATGCGGTGCTACAAACTATAGGTTCAGCGTATATTTTGTTTGTAATGAGCGGCGGCCTAATTCCCATTTGGCTAGGCGTCGTGCTGGTGCTTGCCTGTATTGCGGTGTATCTCTACGCCAGTGGACAGCGGGCCATTGGTCGCACCAATGCGTTTCAGGGTGTGTTAATGCTGATTGTTGCCTGGGCGGTTGGCCTATGGGCGGTACATAGCGCCACCGGCGGGCTTAGTTTTGCAGGCGTATTTGAACGCATTCAGGCTGATCACGGTGAGTTTCTTACCCTGCCTGGGGCAGGAGGGGATATGAGCTTTAGCTTCTGGACGACCTCAATCATCGTCTCGATGTTCTCGTTTATGCCGCCGGTATGGACTCAGTGGATGAGCGCATCCTCAGCGCGCACTATCCGCCGTAGCGCCACATGGCTACCTACCTACTATATTGTCATCCTGCCCATGGTGGTAGTGGGCTTTATCGGTATTTACTCACTGCCTGAGCTGGCCCGAGCCGATACTGTTGCCCTTGAATACGCCATGCAGTACCTGCCGGTGGTATTAGTCGGACTGCTGGGTGCGGGCACCTTGGCAGCGTCAATGTCCTCCAGCGAACCATTTATCCATTCGATCTCACTTTCGCTCAGTAAAGACGTGCTTCAACCGATGTTAAAACTTACTGATGGCGTAACCGGCAAGCTGGCCAGGGTATTTATTTTGCCCATTATGTTTCTGGTGGTGGCGCCATTAGCCATTGCCGAGCCAGGCAGCTTGGTGATGATTCTACTGGTGGGGTTGGGGTTTGCTTCTCAAGTGCTGCCTGCCTTTATCGGCATGTTTTTTTGGCCCCGCGCTTCACGCTTGGGTGTGATGGCAGGAATTGTGGCAGGCTTTTTGATTACCGTGTCGTTTACCACGCTTTGGCCTCATCCGCTGGGGATTCACGCAGGTTTCTGGGGGCTGATGATTAACCTGCCGGTATTCATCGTGGTCTCGTTACTGACGCCCGCTACCAACGCTGATGTGGTTGAACGCTTCTTCCGCATTGCCGCCCCGCGAGGCCTTACTCGACTTGGTAAGCAGAGCGATCAGCTGTCGTAATCGATATCCATCATTGGGGTTGCTCTCGGCTAAGAGGCATATCCTGCTCCTCAACAGGTTCGCTGCCAACAGCGCATCGGTTACGACCACTATGTTTGGCGCGATAAAGCGCTTCATCTGCCAGCCGTAGCAATTTTTGAGGATCACTGGTGTGGTCGGGGTAGGTCGCTATGCCACAGGAGAGAGTGATATGCCCCAGCGGTGTTCCTTGATAAGACATCGATTTTTTTGACATAGCTGCCAATAGAGCATTTGCCCTGATATAAGCAGCATCGCCTGAGGTAGTGGGGAGAAGGGCCACAAACTCTTCGCCGCCAAATCGGCAAACCACATCCATGCCTCGAAAGTGCAGCCTCAGGAGCGTTGCGATCTCAACCAATACGCTATCTCCAGCTTCATGGCCAAAGTGATCGTTGATCTGTTTAAAGTGATCGACATCCAGCATCAGTAGCGATAATTGGCTATCGTTTTGTTGCGCCCGTCGGCACTCATGCTCGAACACCATATTGAAATGGCGCCGATTGTGGAGTCCGGTGAGTGGATCCTCGAAAGAGAGGCCTTCAAGCTTATGAACGAGTCGATCAAGTTCAGCCGTACGAGTTATAACTTGCTGCTCTAACGTCTCGTTGACCATTGCCAATTGCTGTTGGGTGCGGCGATAGTGCCACAGAAAAATGGCGGCGTTAGCTAATGAGAAAGCGAGCGTGCCATAGCTTAAAGGCACGGTGCGCCATGCTATAAAGCCGTGAGCTACCGCCATATCGACTAATAGTAGAGGAGCAAAGACAGTAAAGCTCAGCACCAGTAAGCGTTGTTCAAGATTCAGACGACGGAATCGAAACAGAGCAAGCAGTAGCATCGTCGGTAACGTGACAGCCAAAAGTACATCAAATACTGGAAACGTCAGCGGTAGACTAATACTTCCGGTCTGAACTAGGCCAATAGCGACAACTAGATAGGCTAGCCCGAATTTCTCACGGGGTATAAAAGAAAGCGGCTGAAAGTGTTAACGTTTCAGGGCCTTACACCAAAAACCAACACCAACAGCCGCTTCC
>NZ_JBNNIW010000071.1:0-5297 GCF_050269715.1 Halomonas sp. NPDC076908
AAAAAGTAGCCGATGTAAGTCGAGCCAGTAGGTGTTTAGCGGTGTTACAGCCTGAGTGCGGTACTGGCTGAGGTACTATGAGAAATCCAGGCTAGATGAGCAACTTATTATTTGTCATAAGAAGCCACTACAAGACTACTTTTAAAACCAAAAGCTAATGCAAGGCTGCCAAACAAAGCTCTCTAACAAAGCTTCCTAGTAAAAGCACCTAACGGAAGTTAATGCCCTGTATGTTGGTGCTAACACGGGTGCCGGCGGCTCCCTGAAGAATTTCTTCAATATCAGCCAGTGCGCCAATAACCGCTTCTTTACCGGTATTCCTGCTGTAGCTGCATGCTGCCTCTATTTTTGGCCCCATGGAGCCCGCCGCAAACTGCATGTCATCCAGCACGTCCGGATGAGCACTAGCGATCGCTTTGTGGTTTGGCCCATTCCAGTCGATATAAGCAGCATCAACATCCGTCGCAATGATCAGCAAATCAGCCTGCAACTGCTCAGCGAGTAAGGCCGAACAGAGATCCTTATCGATCACTGCCTCTACGCCATTGAGTTTATTATTTTCGTCGTAGGCAGTAGGAATCCCTCCCCCGCCAGCACAAATGACGATCGTTCCTTTTTCGAGAAGCCACTTTACCGGGAGAATCTCGAAAATTCTGTTGGGACGCGGGCTGGCAACTACACGACGGAATTTGTCCCCATCGGGTGCAATGCTCCAGCCTTTTTCCTTAGCCAAGCGTTCGGCCTCTTCCGCTGTATAAACCGGGCCTATCGGCTTGCTGGGGTGCTGAAACGCAGGGTCATCAAGGTCAACTTCCACTTGTGTTAATAAAGTAGCCAGCGGAACCTCAACAGGCAGCAGGTTGCCGAGTTCCTGCTCAATCATATAACCGATCATGCCTTCCGTTTCTGCACCTAGAACATCCAGTGGGTAGGCACTAACATCCGTGTAAGCGGCCCCCTGCAGTGCCAGCAACCCAACTTGCGGGCCGTTGCCGTGGGCGATTACCAATTCATTACCTGGTGCAATCCTGGCAATTTGTTCACAGGCAATTCTAATATTTCCACGCTGAGCCTCTGCTGTCATCGGCTCTCCACGACGTAGTAAGGCATTTCCACCCAGTGCAACGACAATTCGCATCGACATTTCTCCTCAGACCCCGCCCAAGGTGGCAACAAGCACCGCCTTGATGGTGTGCATGCGGTTTTCCGCCTGTTCAAACGCAATACAGGCCGGCGACTCGAAGACCTCCTCAGTCACTTCAATGCCATTAGCCAAGTGCGGGTATTGATCAGCCACCTGCTTGCCGATTTTAGTTTCCGTATTGTGGAAGGCTGGTAAACAGTGCATGAATTTGACGCGCGGATTACCTGAACACTGCATCAGGCTGCTGTTTACCTGATAAGGGAGGAGCTGCTCAATTCGCTCCCCCCAGGCTTCTACTGGCTCGCCCATCGAGACCCACACGTCCGTGTGGATAAAGTCGACACCTTTAACCGCCGCTTCTGGGTCCTCGGTCAACGTAATAGTGGCACCACTTTCCTCCGCAAAACGCTGGCAAGCATCGATGTGTTCTTGAGAAGGCCACAACGCTTTGGGAGCAGCGATGCGTACATCCATGCCAAGCTTGGCACCAATTAATAGTAGCGATTTGCCCATGTTGTTATGGGCATCGCCCACATAGGCATAGCTGATCTGGTGTAACGGCTTTTGTGTATGCTCCCGCATGGTCATCACGTCGGCGAGCATTTGTGTCGGGTGATACTCCTCGGTTAAACCGTTGTAAACCGGCACGCCCGCATAGCTGGCCAGCTCTTCGACAACTTCCTGTTTAAAGCCGCGATATTCAATAGCGTCGTACATGCGGCCCAACACACGAGCGGTATCTTTCATGCTCTCTTTATGGCCAATTTGCGAGGAGCCTGGGTCAATGAAGGTAATATTGGCGCCTTGGTCGTATGCGGCCACTTCGAAGGCACACCGGGTACGGGTTGATGTCTTCTCGAAGATCAACGCAATATTCTGCCCCTTGAGAAGTTGCTGCTCCGTACCGGAGTATTTGGCGCGCTTGAGGTCGCGGGCAAGGTCGAGCAGATAGCAAAGCTCACGCTCGCTATGATGCATGAGGCTAAGCAGGCTACGGTGATGAATATTAAATGCCATGGTGAACGCTCTCAGTAGTCAATGGGGTCACGAATGATCGGGCAGGTCATGCAGTGGCCACCACCACGGCCGCGACCAAGCTCGCTAGCGCTAATGGTGATAACTTCCACGCCCGCTTTGCGTAGCAGCGTATTCGTCGACGTATTGCGGTCGTAGCCGATCACCACACCGGGCTCGAGTGCCACAACATTGTTACCGTCATCCCACTGCTCACGCTCTGATTCGAAACTGTCACCGCCCGTTTCAACCACGCGCAAGGCGGGCAAACCGAGCGACTCAGCGACCACCTCAAGGAAGCTGTTTTCTTCTCGGCGTACATCGATCCTCCCTGGGCGACTCTCATCTGGCCTGAGGCTGAAGGCGACGATATTACGCACGACTTCAGGAAAAATGGTTACCAGATCATGGTCACAAAAGCTGAATACGGTATCCAGATGCATCGCCGAGCGAGATTTTGGCAGGCCTGCTACAACGATTCGCTTGGCCGCACCGGCAGAGAATAGCGCCTGTGCCACTTGGCCAATGGCCTGACGAGAGCTGCGTTCGCCCATTCCAATCAGCACAACGCCGTTGCCTATCGGCATCACGTCTCCACCTTCCAGAGTCGCTAGGCCATGATCCACATCAGGATCGCCGTACCAGACCTGAAAGTCGGCTTTTTCAAATTCGGGATGAAATTTGTAGATCGCCGCGGTAAGCAGCGTTTCTTGGCGCCGAGCCTGCCAGTGCATCGGGTTCAATGTCACACCGCCATAGATCCAGCACGTGGTGTCACGGGTGAACTGAGTATTCGGTAGTGGCGGTAGAATAAAGCTTGAATGGCCCAGGTAATCACGAAACATTTTGAGGATTTCACCTCCCTGAGACCCCGCCATATCATTGGCTGACACCCCGCCAATAAGAAACTCAGCGAGTCGGCGCGGCTCCATCTCATCAAGCCAAGCACGCACTTCATCCTGTAGCCCTACCCCCACTTGATTGGCAGTAATCTTGCGATCCAGGAGCCAACTGCGCGCCTCAGGAATTTTGAGGGTGTCCGTCAACAGGTTGTGCATTTCCAGCACTTCCACGCCACGCTCGCGCATTTTGGTCACAAAATCGAAGTGATCACGCTTAGCTTGGCTTACCCACAGTACGTCGTCGAACAGTAAATCATCACAATTACTCGGCGTTAGACGCTGATGGGCCAACCCTGGCGAGCAGACCATTACCTTACGTAATTTGCCTGCTTCGGAATGAACGCCAAGCGTTGAGGCATTGGTAGACATTGCGTTTCTCCTTGTCGCATGCCAGTAGGCACGTATCGTTTCATCATTGGCTTAGCGGCTTGTGGCCACGACCAACACAAAGTTGAAGTGCTGCCGACGAATCTCAGCCTATAAGAGCTGCCAGACTCAGGCAGGCAAGAATGATCACCGTCAGGATCAACAGCAGCGGCCACATGAATCGCAGCCAGCGCTCATAGGGCACACGCCCAATTGCCAACGCCCCCATGACCACGGCAAAGGTCGGGTTGATTAGGTTCACTAATCCGTTCGCCGATTGATAAGCGGTCACCACCAGATCTCGCCCCACCCCAGCGAAGTCCGCCATCGGGGCTAGAACAGGCATACTCATCACCGCTAACCCTGATGAAGAGGGGACAAAAAACGACATCATCACCTGTAACCAATACATCACGTTTATAAAGGCGACGCTGGAAAGACCACTCACCCGCTCTTCAGACCAATGCAGTAGCGTGTCGGTGACAAGGCCGGCATCCATAATGACAACGATCCCTCTGGCCAGGCCGATAATTAGCGCCACGCCTAATAGCTCCTTGGCGCCGCCTACAAAGGAGTCAACAAAGCGCACCTCACCCAACCGGGAAACAACGCCGACCACTAGGCTGGATGCCAGAAAGAGTGCCGTCATTTCGCCCATCCACCAATCGGCTGCCAATACACCCCACACCATAATGATGAAGGTGCACGCGAACAGAATGAGTACTAGCTTACGGGTGCGGGTAAACGGCAACGTTTCCGCGTCGCGCTGGCTCAGAAAATACTCGCGATCCGCCTCGTACTGATCACTGACAATGGAAGCATCGTGACTGCGGCGAACACGGGCTGCATAGCGCATCACATATAGAACCGTCGCCACGAAACAAAGCGCAAGAATCACCAGCCTCAGAACAAGACCTTCGGTGAAAGGGATACCAGCAGCATCGGAAGCGATGACCGTCGCGAAGGCATTGACTGTTGAACCCAACACCCCCACACCTGCCCCTAGCAGGATGATGGCAACGGCCGTTACCGAGTCATAGCCAGCGGCAATGATGATGGGAATTAACAGCATGTAGAAGGCCAGCGTCTCCTCGGCCATTCCATAGGTAGAGCCACCGAGGGCGAATAGCCCCATTAGCAATGGAATTATCCATTTCTCATGCCCTACCATGCGTTTCATGGCTCGCCCAATACCGGCATCAATCGCCCCGGTCGCCGTCACAACACCAATAAAACCGCCAATAATCAGTACAAAAAGCGCCACATCGATTGCGTTGGCCACATTGGTCGCAGGGTCATAAAGCCCTGCTATTGGGGCCATCAACACATCCCAGGCATTTTGTGGATTAGGCGCTACTTCTTGATAGCTGCCCACCACGGTAACTTCTCGCCCCAACGATTCGTCAAACTCCCGCTCATACTGACCCGCCGGAACGAACCACGTCATCACCGCAGCAAGGATAGTCAGACTAAATAAAATGGTAAAAGCCGTGGGAAAACGAAAGCGTTTTACTTCTTTATTATCACTCGTTTGTGCGTTATCCATTGCTCTCCACCTCTAATAAATCACCATGCCATGCATTTTTGCAGGCTAAATAACAGGCACTTATTACGGCATATAACCACCAGCACTTAACCTTCCATGACGCTAACTATAGGCCAACATTTAAATAAAAAACTGACAAGCATCAAAAAAATAAAAAATAATTAAAACAGATCTAAGGAGACTCTGAAAAAGTCACTGCCATCAGCGATAATACGGCTACCGTCAACTGCATAGGATTCAGTGCTGCCATGGATCAAATCACCTTCTCCGAAGCCGAGTACCAGAACAAGAAGCGAAAGACCCGCCGCGAACTCTTTCTGGAGCG
>NZ_JBNNIW010000072.1:0-4812 GCF_050269715.1 Halomonas sp. NPDC076908
CGCTGATCAGAAAGCTCGTAACGGCCTGTCATATCGCCCTCCTGCTCAATGAACAGAGAGAGCGTAACATTTATGACTTTTCAGACAGAACCTAGAGCTTACCGAGTAAGTCATAGCAGCATAATTGCCATAACAGCATAGTTTGCGTAGCAGGTTGCTGAGCAATATCACGCCCGGCCTAGCCGGGCGTTTTTGATTGCACCGTTTTACCTTAGATCAAGTTGTTCCACTATCTGCTCCACTCTTTTTCGATCCACTCCCTGAAGCGTTTTAAGCGGCTGTGGTAGGCAGGGTTGGCTCACGACACCTGTTACCTCTGCAATGGTAGCGGCTACTCGCAAGCTGCCGCCGTACTCACGGTAAAGTGACCATAACGGCTCAAGGGCGTCGGAAAGGGCCAAGGCCTGTTGCGTATCCCCCGCTTGTGCGGCCTGCGTTATGACCAATGCTTGTTTAGGAAATAGGCCCCCAAAAACGGAATACCAAGCATCACAGCCAGCGTTTAGGCCTATTGCTGCTGCAGGGTCGCCACTAATCCCTATCGTGACATCTCTCGGAATGAGCTTGCGTAGCCGTGCGATGCGTTCACGCGCCAGCACTGTATCGGTAACAACCGGCGGAATTTTGATAGAGCGAACGCTGGGCAGTTGAGCAATCCGTCCATGTAGCTCATCGCTGAACTCAAAGTGGGTGGTGCTTGGGTTATCGTAAACACACAGCGGCACGCCCAGCGAGCTATCAACCGTTTCGAACAGGCTAAAGACTTCCTCATCAGTGAGTTTCTGATAAGAAACCGGCGCTAACAACACACCGCTGGCGCCTGCTTGCTGGGCACTCTCTACATTGGCCAACACATCGCGGGTGCGCAGCGCACCAATGCCCACCACTACGGGTACGCCGCCTGCGTTTTCTACACTCAGTTTGGCAACACGTGCGCGTTCTTCACGATTTAAATAAGCGTAGCTCCCGGTTGAGCCAAGCACGCCGATGGAGTCCACTTTTGCATCAGCTAAGTGTTCCACTAAGCGAATAAACTCACGTTCATTAATGCCCTGCTCGTTCATAGGCGTCAGCGGAAATGCGCTCAGACCGGTAAACATAGTGAATAATCCCTTTTGGAACGACGGGTGATTCAATTGCCAAAAAGACAAATAGCAACTATGCGCAAGCTTCTACTGCATCATGTATGAACATGGTTTTCATATGGTTCGGGATGCTTAAAATCGTCAACCGTCACGCTGGTAAACTTTTCTAAGAAGAATACCAGCGTTTCTGGATACCGGAAGCGCTCTTCAAAACGCTCTTGGCCACCTAGTGCACGCCGCGTCACGCTGGCTTGATATCCATCCTTTGATTTTGTCACCTTAACGCTATTCTCACGGTCTCCCTCACGATGGACGGCCGTTAGTGGAGATTCCACTGTCAACATCACATCTAATTGACGTGCTGCTGCCTTTTCTTCAGTTGTCGCCCATAAAGGCTGATCACGATCGCCATACTGAAACAACATAATGACTAGCAATACTGAAAAGATACTGCTGGTAAGCATCCAGGTTAAGAAAATGCTAGATAGTGGCGTGGTTAGCATTATAAATAACTGCACCACAATGCCCACCGCTAAAACCCCTGCCAGCGGTCGCCACATGCGGGGGTTCATAAACCCGCGTTTGAGGATATATCCCCATAAACCGATGACGCCCAGCGCGCCCACCACTAGGTGTAGGGGAGCCAGCATCGTTCCTCCGCCTGCTAATATGGCAATGACGCCAATGAAGAGTATTATCGTGTAAAAAGCTGCCAACAGGCGGTAAGCGCGGTCTAGGGTCATTGGTCAATCTCCATGCTGTGTGGCCGATGTCAGTGGTTGCGCACCAGCCTTTGTTGTTATCGTCATGTATTGCTTAGGTGATATATTGCTTAGCTCATATATTGATTAGTATAAGCAATGTCGCTAGTTCTTCATCGCGCGTCAATACCTAACTTGATGCCTCAGCCAAAACCCTTGCGTTAAAGCCCCTGCGCGCCTCGGCGCAGCCAGTCATGCACGAATGCGAGCTTATGTCGGGCAGTTTCCGAAAGCACAAAGGGATATAGATCCGGCAGCCCCATAGAGCGGTTAATATGATTAACCCCCACGGTGAGTGCTGCCGCAACATAGATCAAACGCTCAGCATCTGTTTCCGCATAAGGCTCCCACTGATGGCTAGGTAGCTCAGGCGACGAAAGATCGGATGCCGCAAAGCTATCGGCGATATCGGTTAAATGCAGTAGGTGTGCCGCAGTCTCTGCCCAGTCTTCGTGCGGGTGAGCGGAAGCGTAGGTAGTCAGAAAACTCTCTTTCCAGTTTGGAGGCGGCCCCTGTGTATAGTGCCGCTGAAGTGCAGCGGTATAATCCTGTCGCTCGTCACCAAACATCTCGCGAAACGCAGCAAGAAAATCTTCCCGTAGGCTAAGCCGCCACCAAAGCATATGCGATATCTCGTGTCGCATATGCCCGATCATGGTGCGATAAGGCTCTTCCAGTGCTTCGCGTCGTGTGGTGACTAACACAGGATCTACTTCGGCCACACTAATCGTGACCACCCCCTCTATATGTCCCATTGCTACGGGTTTGCGGCCTTCTGCCAGCAAATGAAAAGCGGGCGGTGCGCCTGGATCTTCCGGGCGGAACCAGTGCCAACGGCCCAGGTTATCCAGTACCCAGCGTTTGGCTGCTTCTGTTTTTGCCCAGTTGGGAATAGCGTTAGGCAATTCGGGATCAGGTGCTAGCGCAGTCATCGCGCAAGAGCGGCAAAAAGCGCCCTCTTCAGGCGCTATCCAGTTACACCCTATTATGTCTCGATTGATACAAAATGGTGGCATGGGCACAAAAGCCCTGGCCTGGGGATCATAGCCAACGGGTATTCCGTCGGCAGTTTCGAGGTTGTCAAACCAAAGGGAGCCTGAACCGACGAGGTTAGCAAATACGCGCATACGGTAGAGCTCCTGAAAACGGGAAAAAGAGAACATCAGGTAACTAACTAATCGTTCTCTTTTCCGAACATCCTGTTAAAAAAGTGTGCAACGTCCCTATTTAATTTCAGAACTATTGCATTTCAAAACTATTTCATTTCAAAACCGCGCTTGATTAAGAAATCGCGCATATGGGGACGCAGCTTGTTATCGAACAACGGTTTTAGGTTGCGCGACCAATCGGTATCTTTATTACTGCTGCTACGAGCTTGGTAGTAGGCCTGCATGGTGGCGTCGAAGGTTTGCACCTGCTCGCTGTCATCAGTGTAGTAGTCTTCTTTAAGAATCGCTTCTACTGCCAAGCGTGGCTTTATCTCAGGATCGTGATCAGGGTAACCAAGGCACATGCCGAACACGGGATAGACGTGTTTGGGAAGGCGTAGCAGATCACTAATCTCTTGAGGATTGTTGCGGATACCGCCGATATAGCAGATACCCAACCCTTCAGATTCAGCAGCTACCGCTACATTCTGTGCCATTAATGCAGTGTCCACAGTGGCCACCAGCAACTGCTCTGTCATGCCGCGGTTAACATTCGATCCCGTACGCTCCGAGGCCTCCGTGGGGCGCTTCATATCGGCACAAAACACCAAGAAATCTGAGCAGCTAGCAATATAGCCCTGCCCCCCAGCTAACTCGGCAATTTTTTCGCGGTTAGCCTGATTTTTGACATGAATAACGGTATACGCTTGAACATGGCTAGACGTAGCGGCGCCCTGGCCAGCTTGAATAAGCTCAACTAACAATTCGTGGGGAATTTTCTTATCGCTAAATTTACGAATGGAACGGTGAGATTTTAGGAGATCAATAACGTTGTTCATGGAACCTCGCTTATTTGAGTAACATTTAATTGAATATAATTGAGTCTAGGGTAACAGATTTGTACAGCCTAATAAGGTTCGGTGAAGGCTCTAAAAGCTGATTACAGCAAATGAATAATCGCGCCGCGCACGCCGCGCTCGTCTACCCATAATTTGCCTAATGTAATAGGCAGCTTGAAGCGACGCTTTCCGGCGGCGCCTGGGTTAAACAGTAGCTTGTCTGCCTGATACTCATTGCGTGGTTTGTGGGAATGCCCGTGCAGAACAGCATCGCAAAAGGTGGTCGGGACAAAATCTTCTAGCCGGTGAACGAGATGCAAACGTCGACCATTGACGATGATCCCGCCTTATTCATGAGTGTGCTGATTGAGCATCGCGAAGCCCCAGGTTGCTGGCACCGACTCCCAGCAGCCGTATTTGCGGTGTGAGTACCTGCCGATATATACCCAAATAGTACGGCTTCTTTGTTGCTATATAACCTTCAGTAATCGATTCCGGCCATCAGGGCAGCCGTGATCGCCAGCCATCGTGATGGCCGCCTTGCGCTTGGATCGGTTGTGATATCAACCGTGTATCAGCTCAGTGCGGTCAGCTTCGGTAGCCCCTTAAGCAAGGTGGGCCACCATTTGTCAGCGGCATCGCCAAGGTGAACAGTGATGCGCCGGGCGTGTAACGAGATAGTGGACGCGATCTTGAGCACTTGCTCGCGCATCCGGCTGAGGCTCCAGCCTTGCCGGGTCTGCCGCTCCAGCAGGCAGCGCAGGCCATGCAGGACCTGGTAGGCGTAGAGGCTGAGCAGCAGGCTCACCTCGTTGCGGGCCATCACCTCTTGAACGGTGGAGGCGCCGCGATCGGTCGACGAGAGGTGCACGTCCAGCGCCGACTTCACCTCGCCCATGTGCGCCTCGGCACTGCCGCGCTTACGGTAGAGCGCCAGAACCTTCTCCGGCGGCCAGTCGAACTGGCTGAGATTGGTGAC
>NZ_JBNNIW010000073.1:0-4733 GCF_050269715.1 Halomonas sp. NPDC076908
TCCACTCGTGTTGGTTGAGATCTTGGTCGTGATCAATCAACAGGATACGCCACCCTTCCTACCTCCTCCCATACACCAGACTTGAGCTTAACTCGCGCGGCTACTGTCGATCGCGCTGATACAGATCAAGTTCCTTTTTGGCTCCTGGTCTGTGCCTGCTGTTTCGGCTCATCCACCGACTGACGCCGCGACCAGCCGATCAGCGCCACGCCGGCCAGGATCATCGGCAGGGACAGCAGCATCCCTATTGGTCACCCAGCCGAAGGCGATGAACCCGATATGAGGGTCCGGCAGGCGCACGAACTCCACGGCGAAGCGCACGACGGCGCCCCAGCCACCAGGCGGCGACGAAGCCCACCACGTACATCAGGCCGTACCAGTGGATCGCGAACGGCCCGAGGCTGATGGCCACCGGATCAATCTGGGGATATTGCAGCATGGGGCACCTCCCGGTTCACTCGAGACGCGACCAGTCGCGTCCACCGTTCTCGCTAAACAGCAGCCGGTTCAGGTCATCCGCCGCTACCAGTCGCTGGGGGGGCGTTCGGATCTGCCGCCAGATGCATCAGATAGCGCTCTCCCCAGCCACGCCTCACCACCTCCCAGTCAAGGCTGGCTTCCTCGGCTCGCAGCATGCCGACGTCCAGCATGAAGGCGTAGAGCGTCCCCTGGTTGGCCACCACCAGGCTCGCGGGTCGGCGCTCGGGGTATACGCCATCCTCGCTGACCTGGAGCTGGCCGGCGTGGGCCCCGTAGAGCACGTTGGGGCTGGCCGCGCTGACGGTCAGCTGATGGAAGTCCACCGGGCCATCGACGCCCGCCGCAAGCCGTGACCAGCTGCGACCTCCATCACCGGAGATCACCACCCCGAGGTTGCCGCCAGCCGCCGGATGGCCGCTGGCGAAGAAGGTCTCGGCCTCCTCGGGATGAGGCGCGAAGCCCATGAAATCATGGGTCTCCTCCGAGACCCTCCGAGCCTTTCCATCTCGCTCCACGGCATAGAAGCCATGGTGGGTCGCCAGCCACAGTCGTTCGCTGTCGGCTCGATCGAAGGCCAGGCCGTGAATGTGGGTCTGCTGACGCAACTGGTCGAGACTGATGCTGCTCGGCTCTCGGGAACAGCCCGCCAGCAGCGTAAAGAGCATGGCCATCGCGAGTGGCCATCGATAATGGGTCATGACGTCACTTCCTTATCCCTCGTCAGGTATGGCCGGCGCCATACGAAGCCGCCGCATGGCGCCGAAGCACGATACGGCAGGATCAGCTCACGCGGATCGTCGCCATCATGCCCAGCTCCTCGTGCTCGATGATGTGGCAGTGGAACAGCCAGTCGCCGGGCTCGCGGAACACCATGCGAAGCTTCAGCCGCTGGTAGGGCGCCAGGTTGACGGTGTCCTTCCAGGCCAGCCAGGGCGCCTCGCGCCACTCGCCATCGCGGGTGGCGACCACCTGGAAGTGGGTGCCATGCACATGGAAGGGATGGTCCATGTGGGAGTTGTTGAAGACCTCCCACTCCTCCACCTCGCCGGCCCTGCCCTCGAAGAGGATCTCGTCCATGGCGAAGGCACGGCCGTTGATCAGGAAATCCACCTCCGGGCGGGCATCGCCGCCCTGGCCGGCCCCGTGGCCCGCATGGCTGGCGCCCGGGCCATGAGTGCCATGGTGACTGCCGCTGCCGCCACCGTGGGCGGCATGGCTGGCGCCAGGACCATGGGTGCCATGATGGCTGCCGCTGCCGCCGCCGTGGGCGGCATGGGGGTCACCGTGGCCTGCACCGTGACCTGCTCCATGGCCGGCATGGGGGTCACCGTGGCCCGCGCCGTGGTCGTCATGGCCCGGCATCACCTCGGTCAGCTCCACCCGACGCTGCACCGCCGGCTCGCCCAGGGGCTCGACGCGCCCCAGCCGCTCGGGCAGTGCGACGGCGGGGTGTACGCCCGAATTGAGAGTATGGATCGCCAGCAGCGGCGCGACCTGTTCCAGGTGGGGTGGCCTCTCGCCCATCCAGCCGCGCTCGTAGGGATGGCTGGCCAGCTGGAACCGCCCCTCGGCCTGCTCGCTCACCCGCACCAGCAGGTCGGCGCGCTCGCCCGGGGTGAGCAGCAGCTCCTCCAGCGGCTGCGGCCGCTCGATCAGGCCGCCATCGGTACCGATCAGGGTGAGTTCGTGCTGGTCCAGGCGCAGACGCAGGTAGCGCCCGGCGCAGGCATTGATCAGCCGCAGGCGCAGGGTGGTGCCCGGCGCCACGTCCAGGCGCGGCTCGCGCTGGCCGTTGACCAGCAGCAGCTCCCCCTCGCGGCCGTTCATCCAGTCCTCGGCGGTATGCGGCGCCACCTCACCGTTCGCCATCAGGCGCAGGTCGCTGACCACCAGCAGGTGCTCCTCCACCTCCAGGGGCAGCAGATCCTGGGGCGGGCGCACCAGCAGCGCCCCCGCCAGGCCGTGGGCCACCTGACGGGCGGTGCCCTCGTGGGGATGGGGATGGAACCAGTGCAGGCCCGCGCTGCCGGCGGGGAAGGTATAGCGGTACTGGCGGGACTCGCCCGGCGCCACCGCGTCCCAGGGGGCACCATCCTGGGCCTGGGGCACCGGCACGCCGTGCCAGTGCAGGGTGGTCTCCTGCTCCAGCTCGTTGATCAGGGTGATGTCCAGCTCATCCCCCACGCGCACCTCGATCAGCGGCGCCACCTTGCCGTTGTAGAGCCACAGTCGGGCCTCGAGCTCATCGCCGAGCGGCACCGCATGGGGGGCCGGGGTCAGCGCGCTGCGAAAGCGGCCGGCCGTCTCGCTCAGGTTGGCGATGCGCGGCAGCGGCTGGAGGGGCTCTCCGCCCAGCGGCGTCGGGGCGAGCCCGACGGGCGGCGTCGAATGGGGAAGCTGGCGAGAGAGGGCATAGCCCATGGTACCGGCCGTGGACAGCACCAGGGCGCCCAGCGCCGAGTAGCCCAGAAATTCGCGACGTTTCATCAAGTGATCCTCGTGACATGAACACTCTCACCGCGGTTCGATCACCCGCGGCGCCATCAGGGGAAGAGAGGTTCAGGCGCGAGGAGGCCGCTCGAAGGGAGCGGGAGGCCCCGCAGGATGGCCCAGGCCGGGCCCGGACAGGGGATGCGGGGATGCTACCGCCTCGATGGTCAGCCGGGCCATGCTGGCACCGCACTGGGCACAGGGGATGCAGCAGGGAGAGGCCAGGGAGGCATCCGGCTCGCTGGGGTCGGCGATTGCCGAGAGGTCCCAGGCCGCCGCCCCCTGCATGGCCGAATGCTCCATGAGCTGACTCTCCAGGCAGGCGGCATCCCCATGGTGCCCGCCCGCGGCGACGGGCGGCGCCATGGCCAGCACCAGGGCCATCAGCAGGCTGAGAAGCCAATGGGAGGAGAGTCGACGCATGTAGGGATAAACGGCCTTGTGAGCCAATGGAGGCGCGAGTATTTCACGGCCTCGAGGCCCCCGCAACCTGGGCCCTGCCCACAGGTTTGCCATCGGAGATTCTTTGACGTGAATCAATGGACAGCTGGCGCTGCTGGACTAGGGTAAGGGCTACACGACACCGACAAGCGAGACACCGTCATGCAGCCTCAGGCGCCCGGGCAGCGCGCAGCACCCCGCCAGGGAGGACTCCCCCTCTGGCTCGGTGCCGTGCTCATCCTGGCGCTGCTGCTGGTCGCTCTGATGGCCAGGGCCCAGACGGCGGAACCTGCCCATCCGGTCGACCCACCGGTGCCGGGCCTCGAGCTCGCCTTCGGCGAGGCCGCGTCGGAGGCCTGGCTCAGCACAGCGCCCGACTTGCCCCACTGCCACCATGACCACGCCTGGCGCCCCGCCTCGGGCGTGCTGCCCCGCAGCGAGTCGCCGGATGCCACTCCCGACCCGTCGCCCCTGATCGCCTCCGTCGCCGGGCCATCCGTGCACCTCACCTCGGCACTTGGCCACACCCTTCCTGGGCCCGCCTCTCCCCACACCGTTCCCCTCTACCTGCTGACACAGCGCTTCCGGTCCTGAGTCCTGGGTGGTTTCCCAGACACCCAGTCGTAGTCGCGCGGCATTGACCTCTGTGCCGCACATAGCCGGAATACTGTGAGCATTGGCCCTCGACGGGACCAATCAGCAGCAAGGAGAACGATCATGAAACTTCGCAAGCAGACTCTCGCCCTCGGACTCGCCCTGGCACTCGGTGCCGGTAGTGCCGGCACCGCCCTCGCCCAGGGCATGCCGGACTCTCGCCCCGGTCAGGGAAGCGGCATGATGGGAGGAATGATGGGCAGTGGCGGCCAGGGCGGCATGGGCCCCGGCATGATGGGAGGCATGATGGGCGGCGGCGGCCAGGGCGGCATGGGCCCCGGCATGATGGGAGGCATGATGGGCGGCGGCGGCCAGGGCGGCATGGGCCCCGGCATGATGGGCGGCATGATGCCCTGCCCGATGATGGGCGAGGGCATGGGCATGATGTCGATGCTCGACTCCGATCAGCGCAGCCAGATGCGCGAACTGATGCAGGAGCACCGCCCGGCCCAGTTCGAGCGCAAGGGGCGCCTGATGAACCTGCGCGACGACCTGATGGCCGAGATGCAAGGCGAGAGTCCGGATCCGGAAGCCGTGCAGGAACTCCACGGCCGCCTGGCCGAGTTGCACGGCGAGATGATGGCCGAGATGGTGCGCATGCGTAACGCCATGCACGACCTCATGACCGATGAGCAGCGCGAGCAGCTCCGCCAGGCGGCGCCCGCCGA
>NZ_JBNNIW010000074.1:0-4643 GCF_050269715.1 Halomonas sp. NPDC076908
CCTTCCGCAGTTGCGCTTCGCTTCGTTCGCTGTGGCCAGCTTACGGGAGGACTTGCACCTCCAGGAGTGCGCCCGTGCCGGGCGCACAAAAAAAGGCGGTCCGTAGACCGCCCGCTCCAAGCACTTCCTCTGACCACTCCCTGTGTCAACCTCCTCGAGTAACGTCCCTGCCAGGGCTCACATCACTGTATCACCCGGCGCACCCGATCTTTCATCCCGTTGCATCCTGCCTGAAGCATCCCTGCCTCCCCTAATCCTGAATATATTGTGGCAGAACGCGGCAGCTTCACAACAAGGCCAAAATGCAAAAGGCGAGTCTCAATGACTCGCCTTTTTTTGACATTTATCTTTTAAAACAACAGGTTAAATTTAAATTAGTGGAAAATTTCGTTTTTACCTACCCCTAATAGAGCAAATCTCGTCGGTATTTGTAAGATATCTCTTACAAAATTTTGAGACATCTCTTACAAACCGGCCTAATATTTCGCTCAAAAGAGGCGATTTATTGTCCTTTAATCGCTTTCAAACCAGGGTAGCTTACATTGTCCAGCTCAGCTTCAATGACCAATAAACGGTTGTACTTGGCCACACGGTCAGAGCGGCATAGCGAGCCCGTTTTGATCTGCCCGGCGCAGGTACCCACCGCCAGATCAGCAATGGTGGTATCTTCAGTTTCACCAGAGCGGTGTGAAATAACCGCCGTAAAGCCTGCATCCTGGGCCATTTTGATCGCGTCTAGCGTCTCAGAGAGTGAACCGATCTGATTAAACTTGATCAGGATAGAGTTGCCGATCTGCTCATCAATACCGCGCTTGAGAATCTTGGTGTTGGTGACGAACAGGTCGTCGCCCACCAGCTGTACTTTATCGCCCAGCTTGTTGGTCAGCGCTTTCCAGCCCGCCCAGTCAGATTCATCCATACCGTCTTCGATAGACACGATCGGGTACTCAGCGCACAGACCGGCTAAATAATCAGTAAAGCCTTCAGCATCGTAGCTCTTACCTTCGCCAGAAAGATTGTATTGACCGTCTTTGTAGAATTCTGAAGAAGCACAATCCAAGGCCAAGGTAACGTCTTTACCCAGCTCATAGCCCGCATCTGCGACGGCTTGTTTAATCACCGCCAAGGCATCTGCGTTCGACGCCAGATCAGGTGCGAAGCCGCCTTCATCACCCACTGAGGTGGAAAGACCTTTCGCCAAGAGCACCTTTTTGAGCGCATGGAAAATTTCCGCACCCATGCGTAGCCCTTCACGGAAGTTAGGCGCGCCTACGGGCTGCACCATAAACTCTTGAATATCGACGTTGTTATCCGCGTGCTCACCGCCGTTGATGATATTCATCATCGGTACCGGCATGCTGTACTGGCCCGGCTGACCATATAGCTCGGCAATATGGGCATACAGCGGAACGCCTTTGGCATTAGCAGCCGCTTTGGCGGCCGCTAATGAAACGGCCAGGATTGCGTTCGCACCAAGGTTTGCTTTGTTCTCAGTTCCATCCAGCGCCAGCATGGCGTCATCCAGACCACGCTGATCGCGTGCATCCATACCTAACAGTGCATCACAAATTTTTCCATTGACCGCATCGACTGCTTTCAGCACGCCTTTACCCAGATAGCGTGACTTATCGCCATCGCGTAACTCCAACGCTTCCCGAGAACCGGTCGAGGCACCGCTGGGGGCACAGGCTTCGCCGACAGCGCCACTGGCAAGACGTACGTGCGCCTGCACGGTCGGGTTACCACGTGAATCCAGCACTTCCAACGCACTGATAGCAACAATTTTGGTCATGGCAGTTTCCTTTCCTGTAAGTCAGATAAAGTTATTAAAATGGCGCCCTAGTCAGCAAAACCACTGACTAGCAAAACACGGCTAGCGAATCGTCAGCGGCTCAAATCCTTTTACCAGCGCATCCAACTGAGCGAGCTGCGTTAAGAACGGCTCTAATTGATCCAGCGGCAGCGCACAGGGGCCATCACACTTGGCGTTGTCCGGATCAGGGTGAGCTTCTAAAAACAGCCCAGCTAGGCCAACAGCGACGCCAGCCCGCGCTAATTCGGCAACCTGTGCCCGGCGTCCATCAGCACTGTCCGCACGCCCACCGGGGCGCTGCAGCGCATGAGTGACGTCAAAAAATACCGGGTAGCCGGTTTGCTTCATATCGCCAAAGCCGAGCATATCCACAATCAGGTTGTTGTAACCGAAGCTTGAGCCACGCTCACAGAGCATCAACTGATCGTTACCCGCTTCCTGGAACTTGCTGAGGATATGGCGCATTTCATGGGGTGCCAAAAACTGCGGTTTCTTGATATTGATGACTGCGCCGGTTTTCGCCATGGCGACCACTAAATCGGTTTGGCGAGCCAGAAACGCGGGCAGTTGAATAATGTCGGCGACTTCGGCCGCTGCCTCTGCCTGCCAGGGCTCGTGCACATCAGTGATGATGGGGACGTTATAGCGGGCTTTAATATCGGCCAGAATTTGCAGCCCTTTCTCAATACCGGGGCCACGATAGGAGTGGATCGAACTGCGGTTGGCTTTATCAAAGCTGGCTTTAAAAACGTAGGGCATGCCCAGCTTTTGGGTGACCGTGACATAGGCCTGAGCGACCTCATCGGCAAGCTCAGCAGACTCCAGTACGTTCATGCCACCCAGCAGCATTAGCGGCAATGAATTGCCGGCGGTTAAGCCGGCAACGTTAATATGACGCTCTTGAAACCCCTGTTGAGACCGCTCTTGAGAAGCCATGTTTTGCCCTCTTATTCCTGCGAATTTGCATGCGCGCGACTACGCGCTGTTTTGTGCTCAAGCGCAGCGTTCACAAAGCCCGAGAACAGCGGATGGCCATCACGCGGAGTAGACGTGAACTCCGGGTGGAACTGACAAGCCACATACCAAGGGTGATCCGCCAGTTCAATGACTTCAACCAGTGACTGGTCAACGCTCTTGCCTGAGATAACCAGACCGGCCTTTTCAAGCTCATCAATAAACTGGTTGTTAACCTCAAAGCGGTGGCGGTGGCGCTCAACAATCTCTTCTGACCCATACGCTTCACGCGCCTTGGTGCCCGATTCAAGATGGCACACTTGGCCCCCTAAGCGCATGGTGCCGCCTAAGTCGGACGCCGCATCGCGCAGCTCGATTTTGCCTTCCGGATTCAGCCACTCCGTGATCAACCCCACCACCGGGTGCTGGGTGTCGTGGGTGAACTCGGTCGAGTTGGCGTCTTTCCAACCCGCCACGTTGCGCGCAAACTCAATCACGGCCACCTGCATGCCCAGGCAGATGCCCAGATACGGCACCTTGTTCTCACGGGCGAACTGAGCGGTCATGATTTTGCCTTCTACGCCGCGCTCCCCAAAGCCGCCGGGCACCAGAATAGCGTCTTTGCCTGCCAGGCGCTCAGTGCCGTGACGCTCAATGTCTTCGGAGTCAATATAATCGACGTTGACCTTAATGCGCCCTTGGATACCCGCATGAATCAGCGCTTCATTGAGCGACTTATAGGCATCCAGCAGCTCCATGTATTTACCGACCATGGCGATGCTAATCGACTTAAGCGGATTCAGCTTGGCGTCCAGCACTTTAATCCATTCAGACAGATCAGCCTCAGGTGCTTCAATGCGTAACTTATCGCAGACGATTTCGTCTAAGCCATGCTCGTGAAGCATCAATGGAATGCGATAAATGGTATCGGCATCCTGTAATGGCACGACTGCACGCTCTTCAACGTTGGTGAACAGGGCGATTTTGCGGCGCTCGCTCTCTTCAAGCTCAACTTCGCTGCGGCAAATCAGAATATCGGGCTGGATACCAATCGAGCGCAGCTCTTTGACACTGTGCTGGGTCGGTTTGGTTTTGGTCTCACCCGCCGTTTTAATGTAGGGCACCAGTGTTAAGTGCATAAACAGCGCACGGTTAGCGCCCTGCTCACTACGAATTTGGCGAATAGACTCAAGGAAAGGCAGTGATTCAATATCGCCTACCGTGCCACCAATTTCCACCAGCGCCACATCAAAACCTTCGCCACCCGCGTATACGCGCTGCTTGATCTCATCAGTGATATGCGGAATTACTTGAACGGTACCGCCCAAGTAGTCACCACGGCGCTCTTTACGCAGTACATGTTCGTAAACACGCCCGGTCGTAAAGTTGTTGCGCTGGGTCATCTTGGTGCGAATAAAGCGCTCATAATGCCCGAGATCAAGGTCGGTTTCGGCACCATCTTCTGTGACGAATACCTCACCGTGCTGAAAGGGGCTCATGGTGCCCGGATCCACGTTGATGTACGGGTCGAGCTTGAGCATGGTGACCTTAAGGCCGCGGGCCTCTAGAATCGCCGCCAGCGAGGCGGAGGCGATGCCCTTTCCGAGAGAGGACACAACGCCGCCGGTCACGAAGATATATCGTGTCATGGATAACCTGTCGAATCGTGATCAAAAGGCACGGCAGAAAGCCACGCCAGGATGGGTCGACAGACTAGCAGATTACGACCTAAGGCTCAATTTGAACTGTTCTTCGATTGGCTCGCCTGTATCAAAGGTCGATCGCGAGCTGAAGCTCCCTTATATGGACCCGTCCCGTTGAGCAAGCAAGCCACGAGATGGACACGGATGAGGACTGCACGCTTATATCCGGCCTT
>NZ_JBNNIW010000075.1:0-4635 GCF_050269715.1 Halomonas sp. NPDC076908
AGACAAAGAACGGGAGAAGAGTGTCTGAATTTGCGATTTTTTGTCGGCTTAAGTGAGAGCTGACGAATATCGGCAGTTATTCAGACCTTCCCTAAATAAACCATTAGCTATTCATTTTAAAAATACATTTGCAACAGCAATCCGATTATATAAAAACAAAAATAAAGCTTTTAAATTAGATGACTTACAGATCGTCACATAAAAAACAACTACACTATAAAATCATCTCTATTGAGCCAACAATTGACGTAGCGCAAGTTATCTAACGTCCAAAAATATAAACTAAATCAAGAGTTAAAGAGCTTTTTTTAATCTATAGGTACCCATTATGTCGACACTACCTTTCAACCCCTGGTCGGCCGCAATTGCTGTGGCCACCACTCTATTGATTTGGCTGGTGATTCCTTTGCCAGAAGGGCTGACGCCAAACGCTTGGCTCATGCTGGCAATATTTGTCGGCACTATTGTCGCTATCATCGGCAAAGCCATGCCTATTGGGGCGATCTCTGTGGTTGCGATTTCTATTGTCGCGGCAAGTGGCGTGACCGGCGACACGCCAAGCGAGGCCATCAATGTCGCCTTAAGCAGTTATGCCAACCCACTTATTTGGTTAATTGCCATTGCGATTATGATTTCGCGAGGGTTAATCAAAACCGGTTTAGGCGCGCGCATTGGTTACTATTTCATTTCTATTTTCGGCAAACGTACGCTGGGGATCGGCTATGGCCTCGCCTTTTCAGAGCTAACAATTGCACCAGTTACCCCGAGTAATACGGCGCGAGGTGGCGGTATTATCCACCCCATTATGCGCTCTATCGCTCACAGCTTTGACTCACATCCTGAAGACAACACGTCGGGCAAAATCGGCAAATATCTAGCGCTGGTGAATTACCACAGCAACCCCATCACCTCGGCTATGTTCATCACCGCCACCGCTCCTAACCCATTAACCGTTCAACTTATCTCGTCCGCCACTGGGGCGGAAATACAGCTGAGCTGGTTAACCTGGGCGATCGCCATGCTGCTGCCGGGCTTGGTCGCCATCCTGGCGATGCCGTACATTCTGTACCTGCTTTACCCACCGGAAATTAAAGAAACCCCGAATGCCACTCAATTGGCGAGAGACAAACTTGCCGAACTAGGAAAACTAAGCCGAAACGAAGGCATCATGCTGTTCGTTTTCTTAGTGCTGCTTTTGCTTTGGGCGGATATCCCAGCGATTTTCCTGGGGGATGCGGTCACGCTTAATACCACCACGTCTGCGTTTATTGGCTTGTCGCTACTCCTGCTAACAGGTGTTTTGACCTGGGAAGATGTGCTGAAAGAAAAAAATGCGTGGGATACGCTGTTGTGGTTTGGTGCTCTTATCATGATGGCTAGCCAACTTAACGAAACAGGCCTTATTAGTTGGTTTTCAGCGAATATGCAGAGCTGGATTACCACGATGGGGATTGGTTGGGCGGGAGCCTCTGCACTCTTGGTACTCACCTTTCTTTATACCCATTACTTTTTCGCCAGCACGACTGCACACATCACCGCGATGATGGCAGCATTTCTCACCGTTGGCTTAAGCCTCGGCGCCCCACCTATGCCTTTTGTGCTGATTATGGCGGCCACATCTTCGATTATGATGACCTTAACCCATTACGCCACAGGCACCTCACCAGTCATCTTTGGCTCAGGCTACCTGACGCTGGGAGAGTGGTGGAAAGCAGGTTTCATTATGAGCGTGGTGAACCTGCTCATTTGGGTAGTCGTTGGTGGTTTATGGTGGAAGCTGCTTGGCCACTACTGAGTTACCACCTAAAAGCCAACAGAGGTTATTGACCTCTGTTGGCATTGAAATGCCCTGGCTAGGCGCTATTTCTTAGCCTTCTCTTTGGCCTTACCTTTACCTTTCTGCAGCTCGCCCTTTACTTGTTGGGCTTTACCCTTAGATTCTGTTTTACTACTGCCGGTTACTTTGCCAGCTGCTTCCTTCACTTTTCCGGCGGCCTTATTGACAGTACCTTTCACTTTATCTTCTTTGCCACTTGCCATGACGAACACCTCTAATCCGTTAGTGGGGATGATGCCGCTCACTAAGTGAATACTCACTTCGAATGGCGACACCTTCCTTAGCGTAGCCTTTGTTAGAAAAGTTACCTCAATTACTTTTAGGCAGGCGCGTTGGCTGCCAACTATTTAGCAAACAGTGTAAACAAGCCATTACCAACAAGGTGCCCACGAGCGCAACGCTCATCGAAGAGAACCGATAAAGCGCACTATAAACAAGGTCTTGCTGCGGGCCTAACGACTGGCCAAAGAGAATGCCCAACGTTGTCAGCCCTCCAAAGCCAATGCCTGAGCCGCCACCTTCCAAAATATGTTCTCTAGCAAACAGCATTAGTCCAAGCCAATAGAGCAAAATCACCAGCAAAAAATGATGGCTTTGGGTGTAAAGCAATAGCTGCATTGCCAGCGCCAGATTACAGCCCAGTAGCGTGCCAATTGCTCGCTTACCTGCCGACACTCGAGCGCCGGAATAACCTAAAGCAAACAGAATCAGAATGGTGGCCATTTGCGCTGACAGTGAATCGCGGAGGTCAAACATTTGGAACACTACAAACGAGAGTGTGGCCGTAATGCCGCCCATCAATGTTTCATGGCGAATTTGGGCTACAGGCTTTGCACCACGCGGTGGTAGCTGGCGAGGTTCAACATCGGGAAATAGCGTATGCATCAACATGGCGATAAATACCGCCAGCAGGCTGGCCATAATATTACTCGCCAAGAGATCGCTTAAATCAACACCAGGGTAGCTAGCAAAGTGCAGCAATATGCTTAGCGTCAACACGCCATTCGCGCCAAACAGAAACAGCGGGCCTTTTGCCATTAGATTGAAGCGCAGCAAAAACAGACCTAGACATGATGTTTTGACCTGCCCGTCCTCAACGATCGTGGATTATCGTTGGGATGGGTAAACAACCCCTGAGACAGAGCCACATTGAGGAGGGCAGGTCATGACCAAGTTTAACGTTGAACACGCGTCACTTCACATCGCCGGCGCTTCTGTCGTACCGGCGCAGCCGACGGTTCATACCGCCTACGTGGGCTTGGATGTGCACAAGGAGACGATAGCGATCGCCGTTGCTGAACCTGGTCGGCAGGAGCCAGGGTATGAAGGCGAGATTGCCAATACGCCCAAGCGGGTCGAGCGCAAGATTCAACAGCTCAGCGAGCGGTATGGCGGGGGCCTGCTGCAGTTTGTCTATGAGGCGGGCCCTTGCGGGTATGGCCTGTATCGCCAACTGCTGGCCAGCGGCCATGATGTCCAGGTGGTGGCGCCATCGCGGATTCCGAAGGCGCCCGGTGAACAGATCAAGACGGATCGGCGTGATGCGATCAAGCTGGCCCGACTGGCACGCAGTGGCGATCTGACGCCGGTATGGGTTCCGGATACCGAGCAGGAGGCCATGCGCGACCTGACCCGGGCGCGTGATGACATGAAGGCTCAGGAGCGCAAGGCGCGCCAGCAGCTGAACGCCTTTGTGCTACGCCACGGTCATCACTGGCCTAAGGGCCGTACCCGCTGGACCCAGACCCATTTCAACTGGCTGGAGTCATTGCGGTTCGAGCACGACTGGCAACAGGTAGTGTTGCAGGAGTATATCGATGCCGTCAGGGCGGCGACCCGACGGGTGGCTGATATAACGACCCAGATGGAACGGGCCTTGCCACAGTGGTCTCTGGCCCCCGTGGTGGAGGCGTTGGTTGCCTTGCGCGGTATCGACAAACTGGCGGCCATGGTGCTGATGGCGGAGTTGGGCGACATCAGCCGCTTCGATTCGCCCCGTCAGCTGATGGGCTTTCTGGGGCTCGTACCCAGCGAGCACAGTAGCGGCTCGCGCCGACGCCAGGGGGCGATCACACTCACCGGTAACAGTCATGCCCGGCGAATGCTGGTGGAGTCGGCCTGGAGCTATCGCTTCCCGGCACGCCAGACCGGCCACTTGAAGCGTAAGGCGGCTAATGCGCCCGAGGAGGCCAGAGCCATTGCCTGGAAGGCTCAAAAGCGCCTGTGCGGGCGCTACCGGGACCTGACGCGGGCGGGAAAGAACACCAAGCTGGTGTGTGTCGCCGTGGCGCGCGAACTTACGGGCTTTATCTGGGATATTGTCTGCCGAGTGATGCCCGCAACGCACGCGGTGTGAGAGGCCGTAGCCATTAAGCCGGAAGCGAATTCAAGGCATCGGAAATCATGCTAATGGAGGTAACAGGCACTTTGAGTCAGGGCAGGATCGGGCCGGTGTGGAGAACCCTTGGCCGGGTTATACCGGCACTTGTCAGGGATAATCTCAAAGGGCGTTCCCGGCAAGTGATCCCTGCTGCTAGAGAAAGGCAAGCTCCGCGACGCAGTGAAGTCAGGTGGTACCCAATCCACGTATATCAGCATGATCCACCGTCGCAGTCTGCCCGATTCTGTCCTGGCCCAAGGTGCCTGCCATCGGGAGGTGCAACATGTAAAGTCCGTGCAAGCCTTGACAGGTCAAAACATATCAGCCCGGATTTCTCACAGGGTATAAAAGAAAGCGGCTGAAAGTGCTATGATTTCAAGAACCTAACCAATCCATCAAGCACCAACAGCCGCTTCCA
>NZ_JBNNIW010000076.1:0-4625 GCF_050269715.1 Halomonas sp. NPDC076908
TCTCATGGGGGTAACCTCGTGTGGGCAAATGTGAGGTTACTGTAGGGCGAATGTCAGCCGGGCGGCAGGACGTCTTAGAATGAACGCTTACCTTTTATCGTCACTGTGTCTTCCACCTCAGCCTCAGAAGGGTTCCATTCGTGGGCTCACTCTGGGCAGATGAAAAGGCTTTGATCCTGATAGACGAATTCAGATTGGCAATTGGGGCAAGGTGGGCACGACATGAATGATGACTTCTGTGGTTTGATTTAGGCTGCTTATGATACTGAGCCTGTGCAACCTTGGCGAATGCCTCTCGTTTGCCCAGGAAAGGAGAAGCAAGGATGAGCAAGCCTGATTTAAGCGCCAGCATATTGTGCTTCGCCTGCCTGGTTAAACGTTCTGGTTATCTCCATTCACGAACGAATAGAGCAAAATATCGGATCGGCACGCCCAGCCCTGGTTGGCCCAGAATGTTTTGGCAGCTTCGTTCTCGGGAAGAATCATCAGGTGTGATTTTTGGATGCCTTCGATCTTGAGCGCTTCCAGGCAGAGGCTTACCAGCCGTGTTGCGATGCCTAAGCGGCGATGGGCGTCCGATACCGACAAGTGCTGAACATAGCCGCGCTTGCCATCGTGTCCCGCCATGATCGTTCCCACCAGCTCCCCTTCTGCTTCTGCCACAAAGCTCAGGCCGGGATTGCGCAGCAGGTATTTCTCAATACCTTCCCGTGAATCGGCATCGCGCAGCCGCACCCCCTCACTTTCGCCCCACAGGGCAATGGCGGCGTCGTAGTCGTTGATGGTCATGGTGCGGTAATGCATTAGGCGGCTCTCATTGGGTGGCGGCATCGTCTTGTTCGTTCTGCTCGACAGGGTTGTTGAAGTGATCCTTCTGCTCTGCCCATTTCAGCAAGGCATCCAGCACCGGGCAGAGCGTTTGTCCCCATTCGGTAAGGCGATACTCCACTTTCGGCGGTACCTGGGGATAGACTTTGCGGGCCACAATGCCATCCGCTTCCAGTTGGCGTAGCTGTTGGGCCAGCATTTTCTGGGAGATGTCAGGGATGAGTTTTCCGAAATCGGAGTAGCGCTGCACTTTTCCATCGAAGAGATGAAAGAGAATAATGAGCTTCCAGCGCCCTTCCAACATTTTTAATGCATTTTCCACATCGCTTGCGGCGGTAGTGGGCGTATAAATCTTTCTCATTGGTAAGCCACTTACCTTTTTGTGCGTTCTTGATAACGCGTCAGTCTAGGCAGAATATTCTCTCACATTAACTTACGAGAGATGACCATCATGAGCTTGTCACTTCCAGACGCGATCACCACTTACTTCAGCATCAGTAACGGGGCGGACGATACCCACCTTGGCGAATGCTTTACCCAAGATGCCAGTGTGTTTGATGAAGGAGAGACACACCGCGGGCGAACCGCTATTCAAGCTTGGATGCGCGCCACCCGTGACAAGATTGAGTATCGCGTCGAGCCGGTCAGTGTTTCCCAACAAGGCAACAAAATGGTGGTTACCGCCACGGTGACCGGCAACTTCCCCGGCAGCCCGGTGCAACTTGACCACACTTTCCAGCTTGCCGATACGCAAATCCAGTCATTGGAGATCCACTAATGAACCTGAACTTGAACGGGCGACGTGTATTGATCACCGGTGGTAGCAAAGGGGTTGGCGCTGCCGTGGTGTCACTCTTTCGCGAGGAAGGCGCGCAGGTACTGACAGCCGCCCGTACTCGCCCCGCTTCCCTGCCTGATGAGCTGTTTGTAGCCGCTGACCTGACGACGGCCGAAGGCTGTACCACGGTGGCCGATGCGGTCAACGATCGCTTGGGCTGGGTGGATATTATCGTTCACGTACTGGGTGGTTCATCCGCCCCCGGCGGCGGGTTCGCTGCCCTTGGGGAGGAGGAGTGGCAGCGCGAGCTCGACATCAATCTGTTTCCCGCCGTGCGGCTGGATCGCGCCCTGTTGCCCGGCATGCTTTCCCAGGGTGATGGGGTGATTATCCACGTAACCTCCATTCAGCGTGAACTCCCCCTGCCCGAGTCGACCACGGCCTATGCGGCTGCCAAGGCGGCGCTATCCACTTATAGCAAGAGCTTGTCCAAGGAAGTCTCACCCAAAGGGGTGCGTGTGGTTCGGGTTTCACCGGGCTGGATCGAGACGGAAGCCGCCGTTGCACTAGCAGAGCGGATTGCCCAACAGGCTGGCACTGATTACGAGGGCGGCAAGCAGATCATCATGGCCTCGCTGGGCGGCATCCCTATTGGCCGACCCTCGAAGCCTGCTGAAGTGGCCAACCTGATTGCGTTTCTGGCATCACCGCTGGCGGCCACCATCACGGGAACGGAGTATGTGATCGATGGCGGTACTGTGCCTGTTGTTTGAGATTAGTTGATACCACCCCCTGTAATGACTTACCGATCAGCGATGACGTTTAGCAATTATGTACAAGCATTGAGAGGTAGCGATGGCATAAGCTAGGTGGTGTGACTAATCAGGAGGGGGCGGCATGAGTAACGCAAGCCGGTTTCAATTCATCAAGAGCCAGCACGTGCCAACGCTGACGGTGCTTCATGCTGCCATTGAGGATTTCAGCTACGACCGCCATGCCCACGAGGAGTATGCTTTCGGTGTCACCCTGGCGGGTCGTCAGGATTTCTTCAGCGGCGGGCGGTTTCACCGCAGCCCTCCTGGCAACGTTATTCTGTTTAATCCCGAACAAGTTCACGATGGCGAACCCGGTGGTGAGCACGTGCTGGATTATCTAATGGTGTATGTACACCCTGAACAGGTTAACGCGCAGTTTGCGGAAGTTTTGGGTCATGAAAAGTCGGTGTGCTTTCGTTCACGGAGCACGCTGATTCAGGATGTTCCGCTGCGCAACGCCATTTTGGAACTGGCGCGCTTGATCACGTCTCACACCGATAGCTGTATCGATCAGGAGAATGCGCTTTATCAGGTCATCGAGCGGACCGTTCAGCTTGGTGGCATTGCTCAGCCAAGCCAAGTGACCACCCGCCCCGATGCCTTGCTGGGGCTGGCTAAAGCATATATTCACGCTCACTTGGATACGGATATCTCCCTCGATGACATCAGCCAAGCGGCTCATCTTTCCAAATACCACTTCTTGCGACTGTTTCGTCAGCAGTACGGCATCACGCCGCATCAGTATGTGATCAATTGCCGAATCAATGCGGCCCGTTCTGCCCTGGATGTCGGTGCCTCGTTAACCGAGGTCGCTTTGCGCTATGGGTTTGCCGATCTTAGCCATTTCAATCGCCGCTTTAAGCGTATTTATGGCATGACGCCCCACCAGTACCAGCGTGATATCGCGCGCTAACACCTAACTACCAAAATAGAGGTTTTACCATGCTAGCAATTGTCGCCTATGCCCTGGGCGCTATGTATTCGCCTGGGCCTGTGAATCTGCTTGGCTTGAACGTTGGTATCAGTGGCCAAGCCAGGCAATCGGTGGGGTTTTGCCTTGGCGTGGGCACCGCAATGCTGGCGTATTTATTGGTATTGGGCTGGGCGGGCGCTGCATGGATCGACGATGACGCGCTGGTGGTAGTCAGCGCGCTAGGCTGCAGTTATATCGTTTATCTCGCGATCAAGCTTGCCCGCTCAAGCGCGGATTTAAGTTCGCTAGACAATGCCCCTCGGCTACTCAATTTTCGCGATGGGCTGGTCATGCAGTTGCTGAATCCGAAAGCTCTGATGGCTACCTTACCGATTACCACTCTGCAGTTTCCGGCCGCTGGCATTCATGGGCTTAGTTTAGTGGTGTGGGCGTTCGGGCTGGCGCTGCTGGCCGCAGGCGCCCCCGGTAGCTATATCGCGATTGGCAGCGCGGTAGGCAGCCGTGTTAAGAGCCCGGCAATCGTTAAGGGCTTTAATTGGTTAATGGCTGGGTTGCTGGTAGTAGTGGCGGTTTCGATAGGCGTGGAGCATGTATGGCTGCCGCTTACTGCCCGAAGCTGATGCCCAGCCTTAGTGCTTGTAGGCCATCAAATTCGACCGTTACTTCATCAGAAAACAGAGGGTGGCCCTGTACTGCCAAATCCAGCGTTGCTTGGGAGCCGCGGTAAGTCACGGTGACAGCGATTTCCGCAGAGGTGCTAACCGGCGCCAGCACATCATACTCAACGTTATCGATGCTAACAGCGGAAAGGCCGCGGCTATCCAACTGTTCCTGGATTTCCCGCTCAACAACAACCCCGTAATAGAAGTAGATGCCAGCGTAGCCAAGCGCTACCAATACTATTAGTGAAAAGAGCTTTCCCATTTTTTCTCTCGAGTTTTTTAGGCGCTTAAATAGTTACTGCCTGCAATTATTAGGACATGTAACCATTGATCATAACTATTTTATATCAAGCTTATTTACGCCATTTGCTGCCAATGCGATACATCTTGGATGCTCAATATATCGTCGTGCTCTAGCTCACATGCGGCGTTTGAGCGAAGCGTAGACCTTACCTTTATCGCGTTTTCCGACGGCAATGACATAAATAAATAGCTCATCGTCAATGACTTCATACCTGAATCCGTGAAGCCGGCGCCGACACTTTCCCTATCACCGCCAGCGAGCACTTTTTGATCCTTCGCCCCGTGCAAGTTGGCTTTCGCAAGCC
>NZ_JBNNIW010000077.1:0-4617 GCF_050269715.1 Halomonas sp. NPDC076908
GGAAGAGCGGGAACTGTTAAAAAAGGCGGCGGCCTTCTTCGCCAAAGAATCGAACTGAGGTACGGCTTCATCGAGGAGCATCGGGGCACGTTCAGCACTGCCCTGATGTGCCGAGTGTTTGAAGTCTCTCGCAGTGGCTATTACGAGTGGCGAACTAGACCGTCCAGCCAGCGAGTCCGGGATGATCAGGCGTTGAAGGCCAGTATTCGTGAACATCATAAAAAAAGCCGCTCAACCTATGGAACACGGCGTATTCAAAAGCAACTGGCTGAAGACGGAGAAACCGTCAGCCGCCGTCGAATCGGTCGATTGATGGGTGAAGAGGGCCTTGAGTGCAAGATGCGGCGCAAGTTCAAAGCGACGACCAATTCAAAGCATAACAAGCCGGTAGCCGCGAACCTGCTGAATCGTAACTTCACGGCATCAGAGCCTGATCAGGCTTATGTCGGTGATATCACCTATATCCCGACACGGGAGGGCTGGCTGTACCTAGCCGTCTTCATTGACCTTTGCTCACGAGCGGTCGTCGGATGGTCCATGGATAGCCGGATGCCGGCAGCGTTGGTGAACGACGCGCTGACCATGGCGATCTTTAAGCGTCGGCCAGCAGCCGGTCTGCTGGTTCACAGTGACCGTGGCAGCCAGTATGCCTCGGATAGTTTCCAGGGCTTGCTCAAGCAGCATGAGTTCAAGTGCAGCATGAGCCGCAAGGGTAACTGTTGGGACAACGCCCCGTCAGAAAGCTTCTTTCATACTCTAAAGACCGAGTTGGTGTATCACGAGGACTTTAAGACGCGAGAGGAAGCGAGGCAGGCGATCTTCGAGTATATCGAGGTATTTTATAATCGGGTGCGGCTGCACTCCAGCAACGACTATATGAGTCCAGCGGACTATGAATCGAGGCTACGTGCAGCCGCTTAAAAAAGTGTCCGGAAAACTGTTGCCAGATCAGTAAGCGAATTGCCATTCTAATGGCGGTGATCCCACCGCAGATTGTTCTGGGTGCCTACATCGCCTTCAGTGAAGAGGTGATTTTTGATGTCTATGAGGTTTGTGGCCGTGCTTGGCCGTTGGATCCTCTCGATGATCAACGTATTGGCGGCCTGCTGACCTGGATTCCAGCCACCATGATGAGCGCTCTTGGAGTGCTTATTGTTCTTAGCTTTATGTTCCGTGACGCTCGAAATGAGGATACTGTTCATGCTCCCCACCCAACTCGCTAAATTACCGCGATCAGCGAGCATCTGGTGCTCGACTTTTGTGTTGGCTTTCGGAATGCCCGGCACGCTGCTCGCTGCAGATTTGCAGATCTCTGATGCTCGTATACGACTACTGCCAGGCGATATTCCTGCAGCAGGCTACTTTACCCTCACGAATACCGGTGAAACAGGCACCACGCTGATAGGGGCGGATAGCTCGGCCTTTGATAACGTCACGATACATCAAAGTGTCAGTCAGGACGGTATCTCAAGTATGCAGCACGTAGAACAGTTAACAGTAGCGGCGGGAGAGCTAGTTGAGCTTGCTCCGGGGGGCTATCACTTAATGCTGATAAAGCGTAAGCACCCCATCGCCGTCGGCGACGAAATTGAAGTAACCCTCCTGTTAGACAACGGGCAGCAGCAGAACGTCAAGTTCCGCGCTGGAGCACCCACAACACAGTAGGAGCGAGCAGAATGCGCCAATGGATTATTCCGGTGTTCGTATCGCTATGGCTAATGGGGTGCGGTGAGCAAACGTGGCAGACCAAGGATATCTCAGGGCTTATGCCGCCGTTGGCATTTGATCTTGTTGATGAGAACGGTAATGACGTGACCGCCGATCAATTCCTTGGCAAGAGCACACTGCTTTTTTTTGGTTTCACTCATTGCCCTGATGTCTGTCCCACCACGCTTGCGCGCCTCGACACTGTCATCCAGCGCCTAGAGGAAACTTATCGCGATGATATCCAGGTACTTTTTGTCTCTGTAGATCCCCGTCGCGATAACCCAGCAACACTGAGTGCCTATACTAACGCTTTCGGCCATCAGTTCATTGGCCTCACGGGGGACAAAGCAGCGCTTGATGAGCTTACACGCCGCTATCGTGTTACCTACGGGTATGGTGAAGAAGATAGCAACGGCAACTACGATGTATCGCACTCCAGCGCGGTATTCGCCTTCAATGAACAGGGAGAGGCGCGTGTACTGATCCGCGATAGCGACCCCATGGAGGCTGTGGTGGCCGATGTTAAAAGGCTTGCCGATCAATGAGGCGCCTTAGCACTCATGCGATAGGCAGCCAGTAGGTCACGCCGCCCATGATTACCTTTATCCCATCTTCCTCTCGTTTTACAGCCTGCTGACGAAGTGTTTTCTTGGATACTTTCGTGTAATGAAAGTATTCCATAGCAGTGATGATCCATTGCTCCCTCCAAGCCTCCCCTTGATCAGCGCACTTAGCCATTTGCATCAAGGTGCGAGCCAACTTTTCTTTTCGCCGGTTTCTTGCCCGTTTCTCATTCACCCTAGGGGCCAGTGTGGTGGCATATTGTCGATTTAAAAAATTGATAAACCCCGTCACCGAGGCAGCTTGTCCAGGCACTGCCTGCAAATAGCTGTCTACATCGCCTTGTTGAGGCAGCCGCTGCCCCTCCTGGTCAGTAGCGAATAGCAATGCGGATGCCGCTCTTAGGGCAAGCCGTGCGGATGTGTGGGACGCTTTTCCCACCTCTATACGGGTTTCCAATTGAAGCCAATAGGCTTGCAGCACTTGGCCTGATAGCGAAGCGGACGGCATAGAACTGAGGCACGCTTGGATACGTCGTTTCTCTGAGTCGATCTTCTTTGCTTGGTGATCCAACTCTACCCCTTGCTCTTCATGCAACCATCGCATGGGCAGCCTCACTCGCCGCACCCCCTCCGCCCCGAAGTGATGAAGTAGCTCCGAATAGCTCGGTATCCGTGACCACGCCTGGTCGAGCTCAAGGAAGAAGGAGAAGAAATGATTGATCTTGAGGGCAGCTTTATGCGTCCCCGTGGTACGGATCAGCCATTCACCAAATTCCCCAATTGCCTCACTTAACGCTTTTGTGGTGATACCGGCTTGTCCAATGGTGATGCGTTTACGGCATGTTCGCGTCCTGTAACAGGGCTCACAGACATCGCCTCGACCCGCAGGCATAGGATGGCCACACGATGGGCAGGCAATCTCACCTTGCTCATAACAAACTTTGCACAATGCGTCACCGCTTGATGTCATGACCAATAAGCGATGTCGACGACACGCAGAGCAGGTACCGTGATCAGCCATCGCACAGCGTGGACATAAGCGATGATCATGCCCCATACGCGTCACTCGGGTAAGACGTTGAGATGCTTTCCCACACGCCTCGCAGGGCTCTGGTGCTTTGAAATAGGGAGCGCAGGCGTTACAGACAGGGCCGTAGGGAGTGACCTTGCCGATGGTGTAGTCTGAACTAGCTTTTCCACATCGTGCACACGGTTTGTCGACGTCGCACTGATGACAGGCGACGTCTGGATCATTTTTAGGCAGACGGGCTAACTCGCCACATCGTGGGCACATCCGCCGCTTAAACACACGAGCATAGCAAGTTGAGCAGTAACCATGACCATGACCCTTATGGCGTCGCCACAATTTAGAGACTTCTCGACCACACTCATCGCAGTCTACCGTTAGGTGTTGCTTCAAGAGGTTGGCTCCGCTTTCATTCTGCGTTTTAAACGCGCCTATGAGGCTCTAACGGCACGTTCCGACATGGGGCGATGAGCCGGTGGAACGCGGCGGCGATGCGGCCCATGGGGGTGGTGGGATAACCGTGTTATCAGCGCCAACAACACAACGGTGGGGTGACTTTCGGGGATCATGAAGCGCGCTCGTTTTGACCTTGAACGCGACCAGAGCGCTGAATATTTGATTGTCTGTCTAAGCGCTCGACATCTTGCTGCCAAGGGGGAATTAATCGCTCGCTGGTCCATGTCACCAATTGAAGGAGTGTGGCCTTTATCAGCTCTCTATGGTTAACGGATTGGCACCATATCTCGACCGGAAATGCTTGAATATTTTAGCCGCAAATCTTGGTTCAAAAGCTGGGGCAGAATCGCCCCAGCTCTCATAATCAGCGTGTCTACCGCGGCGAGCTCGGGGTATCCCTCCCTTTAACCAAGCTGCTGGAACATCCGTGAGAGGTTTATCGATGGTTGCAGGAATCCTAGTCAAGGCATTCGATAAGCTCCGCTCATCCGCGATTCGATCGGCAGAATTTTCTCGCTGACCATCTTTATTGATTATCAACCGGTGATATAGGGACAAATCCATCACTCGCTGGGCTGCAATTAAAAGGATATGTTTATCTTTAACCAGGTAGAGAGCCTGCAATGCTGTGCTGACGATGTCTTCCAGCGTATGAGCTGTAAGCTGGTATCAGGCCTGGAGTGTCTACGAAACCTGGGGCGATTCAAGAGTACGTGGCCCTGGACTCATAGATATCCATACTTGGAGAAATTAACCTTTCTCTGATGAACCCGCCTTATTCACGAGGGCGCTGATTGAGCGGTCTGAAGGTACTGGCTGTTGGCATTGCTTATCAGAATTCGCCTCTTCAGCGCGAGTGGCTGT
>NZ_JBNNIW010000078.1:0-4532 GCF_050269715.1 Halomonas sp. NPDC076908
CACAAATGCTTCTACTCTGCCCAATGCTACGTCTTGCTCAATATTGGATTCATAAGTGCGAATATCAATTTCATCAGCATTGGGTAGCTCGCGCAAAAGCTGCTCGTAATTAGACCCCAAGTTCACCGCAACGCTTTTGCCGGATAAATCTTCAACGCCCTGGATAGTGTCATTGCCTGCTCGCACTACAACCTGAGCACCGTCGTACACATATGGTTCTGTGAATACGTACTTGGCTTCGCGCTCTGGGGTGATAGTGATCTGGTTAGCAATGGTATCGATCCGCCCAGACTCAAGCATACCCGCTAAGCCTGAAAAGCTAGCGGTAACGAACTCGATGTCATCACCCGAAAGCTCGCCAACGGCGTTCATAACATCAACCTCAAAGCCTTTCAGCTCGTCCTGCTCAACGTAGGTGAATGGGAAATAACCACCCGACATGCCCACCCGCAGCGTCTCAGCTTGAGCAGTGGCGGCGAATAAACCGCTGGTAACGCTCAAGGAGAGCGCGGTAAGGGTATGATTAAGCTTACGTGTTAATAGCATGAATTCGCTTCCTTATTAGGGCCGCCTAAATAGCTAGGAAACCTTTAGCAGGCGATAGTTTACTCCGCCACTTATAACAAATAAAAGAATATAAAATAAATTTTTTATTCTTTTTTGGAATAACATCTCCGCTAACCCTGAGTGATTACCTTAAACGTTTCAGGTGTCGATGGCTGGCGATCCACATCCAAAATGCTTCCGCCTAACGCGGCCAACTCACGGCTAAACTCAATCAGTTTTTTCAACTGCACTTTATCGAACCCACGTTTACGCTGAGGCTTTTTAAGGATCACACTGACGCCGCTAACCAGCTGCTCAGTTTGTAGAAAGGACGCTGGTGGCGGCATTTCTCCAGGCGGATAGGCGTTGGCAACCCGCATGGGATTCTGTGGAGTAACGCCAGGGACAACATATACCTTCAGCACCTCATCATAATGAGCCTCCCACTTCTGTAGGCTTACTTGGAGCTTTTTATTGAGCGCAGTATCGGGCTGATCAAACATCACAAACAGGACATGTGTATTGTTATCTTCTTCAGTAACCGGGAGTACTTCCTCTAGGCTATCGTCTTGCTCGGGTAGCGTAGAGGAGGTACTTACCTTCACAACAGTGTTATCAGCACTGGGCTGTACATGGCTTCTTCGCTCAATCGCCGGGGTTAATTGACGGCCTAGCTTCAGCCACTCCGCCATTTTCCAGCCACCACCTTCCAGCACCGTTCGTTTACTGAGTAAAAAGTAGGCAGTAATGACCAGGCTATTAAAGCTTAGCCAGGCTGCCGCAATAGCCAGTGTTACCGCCAATTTATGCGGATCCATGCGTTGATTTCCTGCTTAAGAGGAACATGAAAGTTGAGCACCCCACAGACCTAGGGGGTGCCATGACTAACCTCTCATTATCGAACATAAGCCAGGAAGATCAATGTTAGTGGGCAAGCCATTAGTGGGGTGGGCAAAAGGAAGGGGGTTGATGGCCTTGGCCGTCCTTCCTTTTGACTTAACGCAACATGGCCAACGTATGCTCGCGCTGTTTTTTTATGGCGTTATCCAAAATATCCAGCAGTGCTTGGTAATCTTCCGGCATGGTGTCATTTAGGCCGTAAACTTCGGCTCGGTCGATGGTAGCTTGAGTATCGCGAATAAGTGTTTCTAACGCTTGGATCACCTGCTCGTGTTCATCGGGATGCATTAGTCACACTCGCTTCGCGGATTAGCGCGCTTGTTGTAAGCGTTGTACCCGGTTATAAAGCGTTTTGACGCTTTCAACAGCAACACTTTCGTGTTGGCCCAGGGTGAGCAGCACATCTTGGCGCGGGTCATTGATCACCGCTTCAAGCTCCTTATTATAACGCTTTAATAGATGTTCCAGGTTCAACCGAATCATGGTGAGTTCCAGCTGGAACTCTACCTGTAACTTAGTATAGCGTTCAATTTGGGTAGGCAGCTGGCTTGTATTAAGAACGGCGTTAATTGTCTGCTCAATATGCTTTTCGACGGCGTTGAGCTTGGGGATTAGCTCTGCCACTACGTACACAGCAGATATGGTATCGGCGTGTGGCTTCACGGTACTCCTAACGGTGTAAGCTGATCAATGTAAGCGCCCAGCCTACCAGCACTACTAGCGAGCCTAACGGTTGATTACCTCTATGAAGCGACAGCATATTGTTGGGTACGGCTACCCCACACACTTGAGCCACCTCTTGTGAAATGGCAGACAATGAAAAATAGACATATTTTCGTAGCGGTATAGTGCTTAAAATTCAACAGCTTTAGCGTCGTACCGTTAGTCTCTTATCCCTCGCTTCCCACGCTTATTAAAAAGACCTCGACCACCCTGTATGCTAATATTTCTTAAGCAAATTTTGTTGACTAACTCAGGAGCGGTTCATGGCAACGATTACCCACAACTACCATGACACAGGTTACAAAGAGCTGTTCAGCTACCCTGAGTTCATTCAGCAACTGATTGAAGGTTTTGTACCTGCCGACATCGCTCAACTGATGCGTTTCTCGACGCTCAAAAACCACAGCGGCAATTACATCACACCGTTGTTCGAAGAGAAGTTCGAAGATGTGGTGTGGTCGGTTGAGATCACTTGGCAGGGCATCACACAAGAAGTGTATCTATACATCTTGTTGGAGTTCCAATCTTCGGTTGATCGCACCATGCCAATCCGCTTGATGCACTACGTGGCCTGCTTTTATGATCACCTACTCAAGAATGGCACGACGACACCAAGTAAGGGGCTGCCTCCTATCTTGCCGATTGTGCTCTATAATGGTTCTGAGCGATGGACGGCCCGCCAGGATATTTATGACATGGTGTACCCGGAACCGCCCGCGTTCCTGCAGGTCTATCAACCACACCTGCGTTATTACCTGGTTGATGAAGGGCGCTATACGGATGAAGAGCTGGTACTGCGTCAGACACCGCTAAGCGGCGTGTTTAGCATAGAGAAGGCGTCTACCGACAGGAAAGGGCTTCAGCAAGCCGTGGATCGGATCGTCGCCATTATACAAGCCGAGCCCGACAAAGACCGGATGGATAAAATCATCACCCGCTGGCTCAAGCGTCATCTTCAGCGGCTTGGGGCGGAGGTCAACCTGGATCAGCTCAATAGTTTGGTGGAGGATAAAGACATGCTGGCAGAAAATCTTGAAAACTGGGCGCAGCAAGAGCGTCAGGCGGGCCGTCAAGAAGGCCGTCAAGAAGGCCGTCAGGAAGGTGAGCAATTGGGTATCCAAAAAACTGCTCGAAACTTACTAAAGCTAGGGGTGCTCAGTAACGAACAGATTGCTGAGGCAACGGGATTAACGGTTGATGAGGTTGCCAAGCTGCGCGTCGAAGACAAGCATTGATCCGATTTCATGCCGCCCGTTAAACGGTATGGCAAAACATGCCGTGGCTAACTTCAAGGGAGTGCAGTAAGGCGTTATATTTCACCACCCGCTGGCTCAAGCGCCACCTTTAGCGGCTTGGGGCGGAGGTCAACCTGAATCAGCTCAATAGTTTGGTGGTGGATAAAGACATGCTGGCAAGAAATTTTGAAAACTGTCAGCAAGAAGAATGCCAAGCTGGTCGTTTGCAAAAACAATTAGGAAGCCAAGCTAAATGCAACGCCGCGCTTTAACGGATAGCCTGAGCAACCCGCTCTTATTACCGAGATTGAAGAACTGCCCGTGGAACAATGTCACCAAACTGCGTGCTGTGTCTAAGGGCTATCGTTTAGTGTGAGGAGCCACGGTCATTTCCCTTTCCTGCATCCTTTTAGTGAATGCTTTTAGACCGTAGTCGTTCAATTGTTTCTTTTTCTGCCTTAGCGAGTCTATTTCTGATCTCGTCAACCCTCCTGAAGCCATACGAGTTAGTTGGCTTCGTTTGCGGTAAGAGCTGCTGTCCTGATACCAAATATGTTTTGGATTTCATTTCCAAACCTCTCATTAAGTAGCCTTACTACTTTTTGGACGGGATGAAGTCGTGGCTCCTTCATTCTGTCTGTCCATACTTTCTCATCACGGCTCGATTGATTTACATACATACTGTACTGAGTATGCCGAATAAGTTAATACCTCCAGCATGCTTGTTACCTGGATTCAAAGATTACACGCTCATCAGGCATGCCACCTTCTTGACCTAACCAGTATCTTTCCCGGGGGGGGAATGGGGTCATTACCATTTGCAGGCGAAAGCAAGCTTCTCAATTTTTTTGCGTTAGCAATATCAGTTGTCTCTTCAAGACGTTCAATTAAGTTCTCATGCGTCTTTTTAACCAAAAGTACGCTTTCAATTAATGACAAAAAGGCATTTTGGTATAGCCTTAATGCTTTAGAATACTGATTAGTGCCATAATTTTCTTTAAGAGAAAGCGCATCAAAGCTAGGGGCTATACCCTTAGGGAAGGTCTGAATAACTGCCGATATTCGTCAGCTCTCACTTAAGCCGACAAAAAATCGCAAATTCAGACACTCTTCTCCCGTTCTTTGTCT
>NZ_JBNNIW010000079.1:0-4400 GCF_050269715.1 Halomonas sp. NPDC076908
TGGCATTGCCACGGCCGTTTGCTTATAAGCGATATTGCGATGCTGAACCTTGAGTATATGTGGGGGCTACTGCCGGTTTTACTGCGCTATTTGCCCCTCACGCTACAAATGGCGACCATCGCCATGTTTTTTGCGCTGATCCTGGCTTGCTTAATGGCCGTCATCCGCGTGTCGAAGGTGCCGTTATTAAATGGCTTAGTGATGCTGTTTATCTCGTTTTTTCGCGGCACACCGCTATTGGTTCAGCTGTTTCTGTTTTATTACGGCTTGCCGCAGCTGATCAGCGCGCTGATCTCGATGTCTGGCGTTACCGCTGCGGTATTGGGTCTAACGTTGCATTTTTCTGCCTATATGGCGGAGTCGATTCGTGCGGCGATTGTGGGGATTGACCGCAGCCAGACCGAAGCGGCGCTCTCCATTGGCATGACGCAGTCGCAGCTAATGCGGCGTATTATTCTCCCCCAGGCGACCCGCGTGGCGACGCCCACGTTGATGAATTACTTCATTGATATCATCAAGGCGACGTCGCTGGCCTTTACGCTGGGCGTCACAGAATTGATGGGGGCCACACAAAAAGAGGCCGCCAGTAGCTTTCTCTATCTGGAGGCTTTTTTACTCGCGGCGATGATTTACTGGGTCATAGTGGAAATTCTCTCCTGGGGGCAGCGTCGCCTGGAAATTTACCTGAATAAGGCATACCAACGATGATCTCGCTTGAGGCCGTTACCAAGCGCTTTGGTAAACAAGATGTATTCACCGACATTGATTTGTCGCTTGAGCGGGGCGAGATCATTGTCATCATTGGCCCTTCAGGCACGGGTAAGTCAACGCTATTACGCTGCATTAACTTTTTAGAGCGGCCTGAGTCTGGGCGTATTACCGTCGGCGATGTGCGCGTGGATGCGCAGCAGGCGAGCCGTGCCGATATTTTAAAGCTGCGTCGGCGTACCGCGTTTGTATTCCAAAACTATGGCTTGTTTGCCAACAAAACGGCGCTTGAGAACATCAGCGAGGGCATGATCGTCGTTGATAAAATTCCCAGGGAAAAGGCCCATGCCCGCGCCCGAGAAATTCTTGAGCGGATCGGGCTTTCAGATAAAGCCGATGCTTACCCGGCGGCGCTTTCTGGCGGGCAGCAGCAGCGTATCGGTATTGGCCGCGCCATGGCCGCGAACGCCGATGTCATTCTGTTTGATGAGCCCACGTCATCGCTGGACCCGCAATGGGTGGAGGAAGTGCTGAGCTTGATGAAGCAACTTGCCGCCGAGCAGCAAACCATGATCATCGTTACCCACGAGATGCAGTTTGCGCGTGACGTAGCGGATCGCGTGATATTTATGGATGAAGGGCAAATTATTGAACAAGCACCGCCCGAGGAGTTGTTCACCGCCCCCAAGGACCCGCGCACGCAGCATTTCCTGCGCAAAATCCTTGCCCCAACAGGCCAGCCGCTGCCTTAACAGCATGTGGTTATTGGCAACTGCAGTCGGCAGCTTACGACGTTGAAGCATCGCTTGTGCTTTATGTCGACATTAACCGCATATTAATGTGTGGTTCTCGTGCTCATGATATTCTTGGTGGACATGAATAGCGCTTTTTAACGTGGTTTCTGTAGCCCAAGGGGGTGAGGTGAAACAAAGCGAAGCGATCAAACGTCTTGCCGAGTTCGACCAGCGCGAGCGCTATGTTTTTGCTGCACGAGACATGTCGAAAGTGTTTCATGATGATACGCCCCGTAGCCGAGAGGCCACACTGAAACGCCTGGTTAACGCAGGCATTCTGGAGCGCCCATCGAAGGGGGTGTATTTGTATGCGTTGTCGAAGAACAAAGGCCCGGATACTTTGGAGCTGATTGCCAAGACACTACGCAGGGGGGAATATAGTTACATCAGCCTTGAGTCTGCTCTATCAGAGTATGGTGTGATTTCCCAAATCCCGGTCGGCCGACTAACGGTGATGACCACTGGCCGTAAAGGCGAATATAAAACACCTTATGGGGTCATTGAGTTCACTCATACAAAGCGTCCGATATCGGATATTTTATCTGTTATCAAGGATCGCGGGCGCCCTTTGAAGGTTGCAACCAAGCTGGCGGCACTCCGGGATCTTAAGCGCGTTGGTCGTAACACCCACCTGATTGATGAGGGGGATATACATGATGATTGAGTCTGTTGATTTCAAATCCCTGATAGATCAAGTAATGAAAGATGCAGCGTTAGGGCACATGCGGCCGGTTATCGAAAAGGAGTTGCTGCATTACGACCTGTTGTATGTGCTGGATAAAGAAAGCATGCTTGACGATTTGGTTTTTCAGGGCGGCACATCGCTGAGGTTGTGCTATGGAGGCAGTCGCTTCAGCGAAGACTTGGATTTTGCTGGCGGTGTAGATTTCACTTCCCGAAAGCTGGTGGATATGAAAACCTGCCTCGAGGACTACCTTTCCAAGAGGTATAGACTGGAAGTGACTGTTAAGGAACCGGCTTCCCTAAAACAAGATCCAAAGTACGCTGAGTTGAATATCGACAAATGGCAAATTGGAATTACTACCTCTCCCGATCGTCGAGACCTACCCAAACAGAGAGTCAAGCTGGAAGTAGCTAACATTCCTGCACACACCAAAACAGCGCGGCCACTGATCCGAAACTATGAATTCCTGCCTGATGGCTATGAAGACCTTCTAATCATGGTGGAAACACGTGATGAGATAATGGCGGACAAGCTATTTTCACTGCCAGCAACCGAAAGGTACGTTCGCAACCGTGATATCTGGGATCTAGCCTGGCTGGCACAGCGAGGAGCCCAGGTAAACAGTGAACTGGTAAAACAAAAAATGGTGGATTACCGGCTGGACGATTACCCGGTCAGATTGGATAAGATGCTTGCAAGGATACCGGGCATCATTGCCGGGAAAAACTTCCATGATGAAATGGGGCGATTTCTTCCGGCGGACGTCTATGAGCGTACGCTCGGACAAGACAAATTTCAGTCTTACCTGGCTGCTACCTTGACGGATCAACTGACAACCGTTCAGACAGCTTTAGGCCTCAAGCAATCAGCAGAACCATCTTTTCGGATGTGACTACGTGTGCAAAATGCTGGATGCATCGGAGTCGTCACATCCAATGCCTCTCATCGCGCACCGTTCGATTGTAGCGTTCTATATAGGCATTCTGCCAGATTGACCGTCTGGGTAATCGGTGACGCAGCAGCAGGTAAGATACTCTGCTGCGTCAAACCGTTATAAGTCACGATGGCGAGTTAGGGAAGCTTCTTCGCGGGTGCGCTGCGCTTACCGCGCGCTACAAAATTCATACATCATAGAACCGCCTATGGCGTAGTGAAGCGCCCGTCATGTTGGCGAAAGGTGCGCCAGTGGCGTATGGTTAGAGTCATGATCTTCATCGAAACCCCTGATGCCGGCGATGTGATGGTCGGCACTGGTGGGCTGCGCAAGATCAGGGTTGCTGCGAAAGGTCATGGCAAGCGTGGCGGCGCACGAATCATCTACTACCACTTCGTGTCCGCCTCACAGATCGCCATGTTGATGATCTACTCGAAAAACGAGCGAGAGGATCTGACCGATGAGCAGCGTCGAATGCTCAACGCCATCATTGAGAACTGGAGGTAATTAGCTATGGATAACTTGCTCTTTGATGAGTTACTGGAAAGCGTTCAACAAATGGATGAAATTCAGCGTGGTGAGCGTACGCCAAGTCGGGAACAGTACGTTCCTGGTCTCAGAGTGAAGGAAGTCAGAAAGGCGTCTGGACTGTCTCAGCAGCGATTTGCCAAGCTGATCAATGTGCAGATCGGTACCCTGCGGAACTGGGAACAAGGGCGTCGAGAGCCTACGGGGCCTGCTAAAGCGTTGATTCATGCCATCAGTCAGGATCCTGAGCACGTTATTCGTGCGCTACAGTATAAGAAGCACGATCTGGCTGTGGCTCATTAAGTAGCACGTTCCTGCTGAATACCGAGGCTGCGTTAAAGCGTTATCAGAATGCACGGAAAACCCCGTACTTCTAGTGCGGGGATGTAGAGCGCGTCGCCCGCTAGGGCGACTGGTTTGGACGATTCTGCTGCTCAATGTACTGGCGGACTACTGATATGGGCGCGCCGCCGACACTCCCCGCGAAGTAGCTGGGACTCCATAGCGCGTTTTGCAGGTACGCAGGCTTCACCAATTCAGGGTGCAATAGCTTCATGCGCCTGCTTGATACGCCTTTCAGGCTGTTCACCAGTTTTGATAGCGCTACTTTTGGCGGGTAGTTAACCAGCAGATGGACATGATCTGCCTACGCTATGTGATCTTACCCAGCAACAGTGGACACTCGTTTAAGCGATCATTCGGACTTCAAACGCCTCTGGGCTGATCATCCCTATAGCACTGTGCCGTCGTT
>NZ_JBNNIW010000080.1:0-4330 GCF_050269715.1 Halomonas sp. NPDC076908
AGGATGGCAGGAAGCAGTACAAGGTCTCGCCGGAGTTATTGAGACCTCTCCGGGACGTGAAGTAGGTCAACTACGTCTTGGAATGAACGCTTACGGGTGAATATCCATGACGCTTTGAGCAAAAGTACGCATAACGATTTACTCCAAATGATTGTAGAGTCTGGTCAAGCTCATGGATGGGGGCCTCAAGCTTAGCTGTTGCTTCACTGTTAGCGATTACCCCTGCAACGCCGGTTGGGTGAATCATTTTGGTCTCCGAGACGCCGAGAAAAACATGAAGACGTTGGCTAGCTATAAGTAGACATACTAGGCTGCCGTCCAGCGCTTCGTGCCTTTATACAGTACCAACGGGAGTGTAGGCGGCAAGCCTTGGCCGGGTGTATAACTCTCTTCTGGAGCAGCCTGCCAGAGTAACAAGCGACGTAGAGCAGCAGCCGAATGCGCACGCCAATGAGCACCCCCAATGTTCAAAGCTTAACTCCCTTGTTCTACCACAATCTGCGTGTTGCACGGGCCGATATCAATGAATTCATCAGCAAGCGCAAGTACCTGCTCACGATGACTTACTACCACCAGGGTCTCAACGCGTGACCTTAGCGCCTGCATGAGCTTTATCTCGCGCGCACTATCCAGCGCTGCCGTGGGTTCATCGAGGATCATGGTGCATGTGCCGCGCAGCAGCGCTCTGCCAATAGCGATGCGCTGTTGCTCCCCACCGGAAAGATTTCTTCCTTGTACGCCGACATCTCGATCCAGCACACCTTCTCCAGAGGTTTCACCGCCGATCCGTTCTAGATCCAGCAGTTCGATGAGTGTCAGGAGCTCTTGGTCAGGCACAGGCTGAGGATGCGCGTACAGAAGATTTTCGCGAACGCTACCGCTGAAAATCAGCGGTGCTTGGGGAACGACACTTACTTCGCTAAGAATGTCCTCCGGTGAAAGGCGGCGAACACTGACACCGTGGAAGAGGATCTCGCCAGCAGCTTGAGATTCAAGCCCCAAAAGGGTTCTTAACAGCGTGGATTTTCCGCTACCTGATGGGCCGCGGACCCCGTACATTTTGCCTGACTGAATTTCCACACTGAGCGGCATAGCGGAAGTGGCGTCATCGGCGCGTAAGGTTACCTCGCGTAGCGTGAAGACAGGCTGCTGATGATCCAGAGTGATATCGGCCCCGGCCTGGGGATCGGTCGGCAGGTCAAGGTATCTAAGGCCGTCACCTAGAGCGACGTAGTTCTTCTTAAGGTCGATCAGCGCCGCCGCAATCATGACGAAGGGGGAGGTGAGTTGAACCACATAGGTCGTGATCATGATGAAATCGCCGACTTGATAGCGCTGGCGTAGTGTTTCGCTGACGGTATAGAGGGTGAACCCACCCAGCACGGCGCCCACAGCGAGAACTTGTCCACCCATCAAACCGCTGAGCTTCGCATGGGTCCCGTATACCGTGTGAACATAAGTGCTCAGATACTGGTCGAGTTTGCGTTCTTCATGTCCAACCGCGAGGTTGATTTTAATGTCGTACAGGGCACGTAGGCGCTCGGCGAGGAATTCACTCAGCTGTGTATGCGTCTGGTAGAAGCGCTTGTGGATGCGGGTCGTCGTATCGGCAATTCGGTAGGTCAACGCGAAAAGCACAACAATGGCCAGAATGAAGGCGGCTGCGAAGGTGAGGTTGATCACCTGCCAGAGAATACCAAAGACAAAGCAAAGCTGGATGACGACCGGAGTGATGGTCCAGAAGAGGGCGTGGTTGATAAGGCCAAAACTGCTCATCGCTCGGTTCACGTCGGCCATGACCACACCTGTATCAAGCTGATGCTGCGCTTGGTAAGGTAACCGTAGCAGACGCCGCACAATACTCGAATACACGGCCGCATCGCACCTAGCCATTACGTATGCGCTGGCTAGATTCTTTCCCCACTCCATCATGTTGCTTAACGTCCAGCCGACTGCATAGGCAGTAGCGAAGACGTAGATCATACCTACTGCCACATCACCTGAATCCTCAATTAAGAGGTTGGTTGTTTGACGCAGTAAATAGGGAACAGATGCGCCCACCGCCGCAATGCTGATCATGAGCATCAGTACTAATATGAGGTGGATAAAAAATCTTGGATAGTGAGACCGGATCAGCTCGAGTCCGCGCCGGTAGGTGGCTACATAGGATGGAGAATACGTATCTTTCATAAAAACTTGCTCGCGGCTGTAGCCTCACTCGTAGGGCAGCCGGATCAGGACCACTTTGGTCTCCATTCGCGGCGCGTTTTCCTTCATTCGCCCCTCGTTTTAATACACTAACGCTACCGCATTGAAAAAAAACAGTACCTCTAAGAATAAATAGCGAGCCTTCGACAAGCAACTGTTGGCGGGGTGGTGTCAACCGACACCCTTATCAGGTTGGGGTAGCATCGGCTAAGGGAGTGCTAATGAATTGTGACTTCGTCGCAGTGGAAAGCGTAAGGAAGTCCGCCAGTTGCTGGGTGGCACGCTTCTGTGACGCCTGAACCATCAAGAGTTCTACCATCGGCAGCTCCGGAAATCCCTCCCGCTTGCCTAAAATAATGTGGTCTTCAGCAAGCGCACTGGCGGGCAGCACACCGATGCCGAGACCAGCCGACACAGCGGCACGGATATTGTCATAAGAGGCACTGACATAGGCGCTGTAGCCGTGCTTTCCGGGCTGATCCAATGCGGCGAGCGCTGCGCTTCGGTAGCAACAGCCGTCAGGAAAGATAACAAGCGGTATATCAGACATACGGTCAAAATCATGCCTTTGAGCGGCCACCCAGTGGAGGGGCTCTCGCCGCAGCAGATGACACTGCCAGCGTTGGTCGCTTGGCGTGAAGTCTCCCACACACTTAAAGATGGCGAGATCAAGGCCGCTGTTATCGAGCTGGTGGAGCAGTTGCGAGGAGAGCGCAGAGACAACTTCCAGACGAAGATTGCGGTTTAGCTCGGCGCAGCGGGAAATGGCGCCATGTAGATCCACCACCTTGAAATCATCGGGAACACCAATCAGCAGACGTCCGGCAATTTCCGGTTGTTGCATGGCACTCACCGCCTCAGATGTGCGGGAAAGTATCTCATTGACGGCGGGAAGAAAACGCTCGCCGTCTGCCGTCAAACCAAGGATGTGACCTTGGCGACGCTCAAGTAACTTACAGCCGAGTATTTCCTCCAGTCGTTTCAGACTTTGGGTAACCGCAGACTGGCTACGGTACAACTGCAGACCTGCCTGCTGAAAACCATTGCCTTCGGCCAACAGTACGAAAGCACGAAGGTGTTCCAACGTGACTCGCCTATCGCCCAAGGGGGAAGGTTGGCAATTAAACACGCTTCATCTCCGCATTGAACATTAATTGATCTAATTATGAATGGTTAATAATTAATTTCCACTGCATGTAACTCCCATGCACCATCAGTCTAAAGGTGATGGTGCAAAAGCAGGTTGGCGCTTTAGGGGGCTGGATGAACAATTTCGTATTAACTGGTTTGGTGGTCATTTTCAGCATCATTTGGAGTTCGGCGTTTATCGCAGGCGCCATAGCGCTGTCTGATTTTGATCCCTTTACGCTGCTCACACTCCGGTTCTTGTTGAGTGCGTTACTGATGCTGCCCATTTGCTTTAGCTGCGGCGGATTCCGGTGGTCAACCCGTGAAGATCGCATCGCTATCCGACGCGGGTTGCTGCTCGGCATTCTTAACAATGCCCTTTACCTGGGGCTGAGCTTTGCCGCTTTGCAGATGGTTTCCCCCAAGATTGTCATTGTGATTGTCAGCTGCGCACCTCTGGTCACAAGTTTGCTATCGGCATGGTGGGGTGTAGAACCCCTTTCCCCGATGAAGCTGCTCGGTGCTGCACTGGGTTTAGTGGGTGTGGTGGTTATCTCAGGCGTTGCTAGCGGCATGCCGGTGGATCTCTGGGGCGTACTGATGGCAACCGGCGGCATGCTCGCCTTTGCTAGTGGCACTGTTTTCTTCCGAGGCCAAGGTGCAGGTCTACCTGTATTACAGGCCAATTTCTGGCAGTCCATTGCCGGGGCTCTCGCGCTTCTACCCATGGTAATGGCGTTCGGACAGCCGCTTACCGTGCCATCTACCGCTACCTTAATAGCGATGACACATCTGGTACTTGTCGTCACCATCGGCGGTATGAGCCTCTGGCTTGTGCTGATTCGCATCAGCGGCGCCTCGACGGCATCAAGCTACCACCTTCTTAATCCGTTCTTCGGCGGTAAGCGTTCATTCTAAGACGTCCTGCCGCCCGGCTGACATTCGCCCTACAGTAACCTCACATTTGCCCACACGAGGTTACCCCCATGAGAAA
>NZ_JBNNIW010000081.1:0-4237 GCF_050269715.1 Halomonas sp. NPDC076908
GAATCAAGCCGCTACATGCTGCATAACCAGGCCGTGCACCGGATGCCAAAACCTCCGCTTCGCTCTGGCTTTGTCACCGGTGACGGCAGGCGTTATGTTTCTTGACCGCACCTGTTAAATGGTGCTATTAATAGCACTAAATTGTTGGCTAGGTAACCACTATGCAAGTGAAATTTTCCGAGGATGTCATTCCTCTATCAGACCTGAAGATCAATCCCGGAAAGGTGGTTGGTCGAGCACAGGACACGCATCGCCCAATCCTGCTTACCAGCCGTGGCCGCGGCGTAGCGGTTGTGCAGGGGCTCGAGGATTATGAGAAAAGTGCAGAGGAATTGCGGTTTGTAAAAGCGGTGGCGCAGGGGCTTATGGATGTTCGCGAGGGCAACACCGTATCGTTGGAGGACGCCAAGAAAACGCTGGGCATCAAGTAAATGGAATTACGCATCGCACAGTCCGCTCTTGAGGACTTACAGGCTATTCAAGAGTATTACAAAGAGCAGGATGTTCCACATATCGGTGATGATTTCGTGGCTGCGATCTTGGAGCATAGCGAAATGCTTCAGCTCCACCCTGATGCTGGCCGTATTGTTCCTGAATTCAACCTGGATCATATTCGCGAATTGATTCACGCGCCATTTCGAGTTGTCTATCTCAGGCAAGCTAAAGAGGTTGTGCTCATACGAGTCTGGCGAAGTGAGAGGCAGCTTGAATTACCTGCAAACGAAACATAACCAAGCCATGCACCGGATGCCAAACCCTTCGCTTCGCTACGGCTTTGTCACCGGTGATGGCGGGCGTTATACATACACTCCGGTTAGGAAGGTTCGATGCTAGAAGAACTGGATTTTGACGAACTAAAAGGTGCATCTATCGTCGAAAAGCGACGGGCAATCAATCTCGCTTGTCGGCGGTACTCTTGGTACAAGGATCGACAGTATCTGAAAAAGTGCGCCATAGTACTTTTATCAGCTATCGTTGTAGCGTCAGCGGCGCTCGTTGTTTTACCTGGCTCGGTCTGGCTAATCCCGGTTGTTGCATTCACTACGGTGATAATAAGCTACTTATTGCGCTCGGATGAAGCGGAAAGAATTCGACCTCTCCTGAAACAATCGCTAAATGATGTGCGCCGGCATGCTCACATGTAAGTATAACCAATTGCTCAAGTACACTACGGGCCTTCGGCCCTTCGTGGGACGGCCTACACTTCGTTTCGGCCGCCCCTTAGCAAAGCGTTAGAGTTCACGAATGTTTTCAACAGTAATTCGCTATACATACACTGAATACAAGTCGATAGTAGACGCGGTTATGTTGCATGAGTTGGGCTACCCTGCTGTCACAAAGTGGCACTATAAGTATTTTTCGCATCCGATTTGCTTTTGTATTTTCATGTTTAAATCAATAACTGAGGGTACTTGCCAGTTTGTTTTTACCGAAGATGGCTTTGAGCGTAAATCAAACTCAGGAAGTATTCAGATGCAATGGTCAGACATTGGAAAGGTTGTTGATATAAAAGATGCGTTTCTACTTGTTGGTGCAATTGACGGTATAGCGCCATTGCCAAAGCGATGCTTATCGCAAGAGCAAATTAGTCTTATAAAAAGCTGGGCGGGGAGTAAATTAGTAAATGAACTCTAACAAATTGCTTAATTTCGTTCCGGCCACTAAGAACGTGGCCTCCACTGGACTGCCTACGCTGCGCTGCGGCAGCCAATTAGCAAAGCGTTAAATGCCTAGAGGGATCTATGTCAGAGCTAGCCAAAACTCCTGAGCCGCCGTATTACGCGGTCATTTTCAGTAGCCATCGCACCGAGGGTGACAACGGTTACGGGGAAATGGCAGACAGGATGGTCGAGTTGGCGGCATCCCAACCAGGTTTCTTGGGTATGGAGTCTGTGCGGGAGGATTTAGGTATCACGGTCTCTTACTGGGAAAGCCTGGAATCCATCACCAATTGGAAAAAGAACGCAGAGCATCGAGAAGCTCAGCGACTTGGCCATGAGAAATGGTACTCCAGCTTTCGGGTTCGTGTGGCAAGGGTGGAGCGTGAGTACGGCATTTAACCAAGCCAGGCACGGCGACGCCTACTACATTGCGGCTTCGCCTCCATTCCGTAGCCGCGCATGCTGGCGGCGTTAAATGCCTAGAGGGATCTATGTCAGAGCTAGCCAAAACTCCTGAGCCGCCGTATTACGCGGTCATTTTCAGTAGCCATCGCACCGAGGGTGACAACGGTTACGGGGAAATGGCAGACAGGATGGTCGAGTTGGCGGCATCCCAACCAGGTTTCTTGGGTATGGAGTCTGTGCGGGAGGATTTAGGTAGCAGACACCCGGTTTCAGCACACTCCGTGATGATCCAGTTAGACGTTGATCATCATCCTGCTGCGTGACTAACTCGTTAAAAAGCGTTGTTCATCAAACACCTTCTCGTTCTTTAACATGAAATAGACCGCACGCCCGAGCTTGTGGGCCAGAGCCGATAAAGCTTTGGCTTTACTCATGCGTTTCTGTAAACGTTGTAACAGTTTTTGAGCACCTGGATTGCCGCGGAGATAAAGCACAGTAGCCTCAGAAAAAGCCCATTTCAGATGGGCATTACCACCAATCTTGTTGCCCTGAGTGCCATAGGTTTTACCAGCCGATTCGGCTTTGCATTTGATCAGTCGGGAATAGGAGGCAAATTTCTGGACAGATTCAAAACGCCGAATATCACCCACTTCATACAGAATAGTGAGCGCAAGAATACGGCCAACGCCGGGAATGGTGGTTAATAAGTGGTAGTAGGTCGGCTGATGCTTTTTAGCCTGTTTTTCCAATAGCCATTCCACTTGGCTTAGTTCTCGGTGGTAGCACTCTAAAACGGCCATATCTAAATCGATATTGCGCTGAACGAGCGGGTCATCAAAGGTTCTGCCCAGTTGCTCTCTGGCACTGACATTTTTCAAGTTGACCTTGTTGGGTGGCAGATTGTACTGACTCGTAGTATTGACAACATGAGCTTTGAGATCCGCACCATGACGAACGAGCCCAGTGCGACGACGAAGTAAATCCCGTGTTGCTCGCATACTACGGGGGTAGGCATAAGCGAGGGGGAAGTTGCCACCGCGGATAAGCGCCGCAATCTTGTAAGAATCCACGCGGTCATTCTTTGTTTTACCGCCATGAATGGCCTTCATATAAAGGGCATGACCGAGAATGAAAGCAATGCCCTGGTCTTCACAGAAATCGGCGATCCAGTACCAGCAATGCATGCATTCAACCCCGATGACAAGATCGTCCAGGTAGGGTTCGATCAGATGCAGCAGAGGTTCTGGTTTGGCTGGAATCTCTTTATGCAGAAGGGTTTCACCCTGCTGATCCATGATACAGACGTATAGGCTACGGGCATGAAGATCAATGCCACAGTAGTGGCGATGAGTGCTATTGTAAAAGTTCATTGAGTCTTCTCCTGTTAGGTTTGGTCGCCTTTTCAGCTTAGCCAATCGGGCTGAGCTGGGGGAGAAGGCTCAATGAGTATCAAGTCACTGTTGTCGGACAATTTTTCCGCCGCTTCGCAGCTCCAAAATTGCCGCAAAGTTCTGCGTTATGCAGTCACTTCTATGTCGCATTGACAAGTGTCACGTGACAGAATACGCTTATCCCCATGATCAAATCCTTTGCTGACAAACTAACCCAAGAGCTCTACTCCAAGGGTAAGTCAAAGAAATTTCCTGTAGATGTTGCACCGAGAGCTGCTAGAAAGCTTGAATACGTGGATCTGGCCGAACAGCTTGAGGATTTGAAAGTGCCGCCCGGTAATCGCCTTCATCCACTGTTGGGAAACAGGCAGGGGCAGCATGCAATTTCAATCAATGATCAGTGGCGTATCTGTTTTCGTTTTGAAGGTGGCGATGCGTATGAAGTCGAAGTTTGTGACTACCACTGAGTGAGGTGATGATATGACTATTCTTAATACGACCGGTATGCAACGCAAACCCACACATCCCGGCGAAATGCTGAGGGAAGATTTTCTTCCGGATTATGGACTGACGGTTTCGGGGTTGGCCGAAGCTTTGGGTGTCTCTCGTCAGTCAGTTAATGAATTATTGCGCGAACGTCGTGCGGTTAGCCCTGAAATGGCGCTCAGGCTTGCTCGCTTGTTTGTGCGTATTCCGCCCTATCGTGACCGCCCATTCCGTTTGAACGTGACCGTCTGTTCTGGATGATGGTGACCGCGCATTCCGTTTTATCGTGACCGA
>NZ_JBNNIW010000082.1:0-4044 GCF_050269715.1 Halomonas sp. NPDC076908
GGATGGCAGGAAGCAGTACAAGGTCTCGCCGGAGTTATTGAGACCTCTCCGGGACGTGAAGTAGGTCAACTACGTCTTGGAATGAACGCTTACATTGTACAAGCGTTTTTTGATGAGAAGCCGAACGCTAACGTAGCCAAGGAACGTGTCACCTTCGGCACCTCCGGCCACCGAGGCCGCGCCACCGAGCGCACCTTTAACGCATCACATATCTACGCCATTACCCAGGCCGTGGTGGATTACCGCCTGAAAGCAGGCTACCAGGGGCCACTGTTTTTAGGCGTTGATACCCACGCGCTTTCCAAGCCTGCTTGGGAGTGTGCGCTGCAGGTATTGGCCGCTAATAAAGTACCGGTGCTGGTTGAAAAAGATCACGGCTATACCGCTACCCCATTAGTTAGCCATGCTATTTTGCAGTACAACGCCACCAATGCGGCGTTAGCCGATGGCTTGATTATCACGCCTTCGCATAATCCGCCTGAAGATGGCGGTATTAAATACAACCCCTCCCACGGCGGTCCTGCCGATACGGAAGCGACATCGTGGATAGAGTTACGTGCCAATGCGTATCTGCTGCGTGAGCTTGGTGATGTGTCGCTTGTTTCATTAGAAGAAGCGCTTGCCCATGCCCAGGAATATGATTTTACCGCTCACTATGTGGCTGATCTCAATAGCGTAGTGGATATGCAGGCCATTCAGCGTGCAGGTTTAATCTTAGGCGCAGACCCGATGGGCGGTACTGCACTGCCGGTATGGCAGGCGGTTGCGAAGCACTATGAGCTAAACCTGGAAGTGGTGAACACCACCGTTGATCCTGAGTTTGCGTTTATGCCGCCGGATCACGATGGCAAAATCCGCATGGATTGTTCAAGCTCGGCGGCGATGGCTAATCTGCTAAACATCAAGGATCGCTTCGATGTTGCCTTTGGCAACGACCCGGACGCCGACCGCCACGGTATTGTGGATGCCAATGGCTTGATGAATCCGAATCACTTTTTGGCCGTGTGCATTGATTACTTGATCACTCATCGCCCTGAGTGGTCGGCTTCGCTGAAAATAGGCAAAACTCTGGTGTCGTCTTCCATGATCGACCGGGTGGTAGCTTCCCATGCGCGGGAGCTTTATGAAGTGCCCGTCGGCTTTAAGTGGTTTGTAGATGGCCTGCATGAGGGGTGGTTAGCCTTTGGCGGTGAAGAGAGCGCAGGCGCAAGCTTACTCACCCGCGACGGTCAGGCGTGGTCTACCGACAAAGACGGCATAGTGCTGTGTTTGCTTGCAGCGGAAATCATGGCCGTTACGGGGCAAACGCCTAGTGAGTATTACCGTACGCTCACCGAGCGCTTTGGCGAGCCTTTCTACAAGCGTGTGGATACCGCCTGCACACTGGAAGAGAAAGCCGCGTTCAAAAAGCTGGATAGCGAAAGCGTGACGGCTCAGGAGCTGGCGGGCGATGCGATCATTGCCGTACTGGTTGCCGCGCCGGGTAACGGTGCCAGCATTGGCGGTATTAAAGTGACCACCGAAAACGGTTGGTTTGCCGCACGCCCCAGCGGCACGGAATCACTCTATAAAGTGTATGCCGAGAGCTTTAAAGGCCCCGAGCATCTGGATGAGTTGATTGAAAGCGCCAAAGCGCTGTTAGCGGGGGTGCTGAAAGGGAAAGGGTAGTGCTTTCACCAGCGGCTGGTGCCGCTTCCCATGGGGGCCGCGCGAAGTGGCGCAGGGGTGTCACTAATGTGCAACAGTGCACAGGAGTGGCACAATCCATGCATGTTTATAGGGAGTTTTTTACGTATTGCTTTCAATTCATCCTGCTGTCAACTATACAGTTAAATTGAAAAGTAAGACGGCTGGCTTGGAGCTTGCTAGTAATAAAGTAACGGTTATTGTTTAGTTATCATCAAGGAAGATATATCATGAATGCCTATCTTACTGCAGTAAATCCCCGCCTTTATACTCCTGTTAATGCGCTTCAAGCTCATGCGGAGCGAATGCAGTCACAGTCATTAAGTGATTTGATGGGAAGCGACTCTACTGCTGCTGTTGAGCGGGCAAGCGCTTTGGTATTGACCTTAGGCACACTGCATCTGGACCTGAGTAAGCAGCGCATCAATCAGGATACCCTTTCATTATTAACTGATTGGGCGCAGAGCTGTGGAATTGAGGAAAAGCGCCAGAAGCTATTTGCTGGCGCTAAAGTGAATACCTCTGAACGGCGTGCAGCGTTGCATATGGCGGCGCGCTGGCCAGCTTCTGCTACTCCTCCTAAAGGTATGCAAGATGCCGCCGCGTTTTGTCAGCAGCAACGCATCCGGCTAGCCGCTATGGTTGAATGTTTGCATCAGCGCGAATGGTTTGGTGCCACAGGACAGTCAATCACCGATGTGGTGCATATTGGCGTAGGCGGCTCTGATTTAGGGCCAAAATTGATTAGTGAGGCCTTAGCGGATCGCCCGAGCCACACCTGTGTCAACGTTCATTACGTCTCTAGCATGGATGGTGCTCAGCTTTTACCGCTGATGGAGTCGTTAGATCCGGCCACTACGCTGCTGGTATTGGCATCAAAATCGTTTACCACTGCCGACACCCAGTTTAATGTACGCACTGCTTTGGCCTGGCTTAGCGAATCACTGGAAGTTGATATAGAGACGGTATGCCGTTTTCAATTAGTCGGCGTTTCCTCTAAGCCGGAAAAAATGGCTGAGTTTGGCATTCCTGACGCTCATCAGTTGGTCTTTAAGGACTGGATTGGTGGGCGTTTTTCGTTGTGGTCGCCGATTGGCGTTAGTGTTGCGATGCAGCTGGGCATGGCGAGCTTTGATGCGCTGTTAGAGGGGGCGCATACTGTTGACCGCCACTTCTTAGAGACGCCGCTGGATCAGAACCTGCCGGTTCTGATAGCGCTTGTGGGCGCTTGGAATTGTCAGTTTTTGAACATTCCCACCCATGCGGTGCTGCCTTATGACGGTCGGCTGAAAAGCTTGCCCGCCTATTTGCAGCAGTTGGAAATGGAGTCTAACGGTAAAAGCGTGCGCTTGGATGGCCGTTCGGTTACCCATGCTACCTGCCCCATCATTTGGGGCGATGTAGGGCCGAATGCGCAGCATGCGTTTTATCAGCTGTTGCACCAAGGCGGGCATACCGTTAGCGCTGACTTTGTCGCGGTGGCGGGGCGTGAAGTGGATGCAACGCAACATGTGCGGGATTCACTGGCAGCCCAAGAGCAATTAACGCTAGCCAACTGCCTGGCCCAGGCGCAGCTATTTGCTTTGGGTGATGATGCGATACCTGGTTCGTTACGCGGGCACATGGCTCAAGGGTATCGTGGTAATCAGCCTAACTCGGTCTTACTGTTGAAGCGCTTAGATGCTTGGAGCATTGGGGCGCTGTTGGCGCTTTATGAGCATAAGGTGTTTGTTCAATCCGTGCTGTGGAACCTTAACCCCTTTGATCAGCCGGGTGTAGAGCTGGGCAAGCAGCTGGCTACCAGTCTTTATCAAACGCTAGCAGGACAATCTTGCGACTATAACGTCGTCAAAGACCCCAGCACTGAGCAGCTATTACGCAAAATAAGCGAATGGCGTCAGTAAACGAGCTAATCCAACAATTAATCAAGCAATCATTAACGTAATTAAGGAAGCTATTTAATGGCGCAGGTGCGTAAAGCGATTATTCCGGTGGCGGGTTTTGGTACGCGTTTATTACCGATAAGCAAGGCTATTCCTAAAGAGATGGTGCCGGTGGTTGATCGCCCTTTGATTGTGGTCACATCGAAGGCTGGTTAAAAGCCAACACCATCCTCGCCCGCGAAGCAGGATATGACATTTAAGCAAATAGATATCTCGTTAACACGCGCTACGTGTGCACTCACGTGATTTCATAGGGTTTTCGTAGCGCGTGGTAAGCCTACGGCGCACCCGCGGGAGCATCGCGAAGCGGTGCCGGGGTTGGCCTGGGCAGGCGTGGTTGGTTCGGTGCCCTTGGGCGTCGTTCCGCCGCCTCCCGCGGGTGCCTCATTCGCTCGTGCCTCGCGAGATTCGTTAC
>NZ_JBNNIW010000083.1:0-3992 GCF_050269715.1 Halomonas sp. NPDC076908
GTGTGGAAGCGCTGCAAGGCGTTGAGCTAACGTGTACTAATGGCCCGTGAGGCTTGACCCTATAACACCCAAGGGGTCTGGTCGTGATGATAACGAACGAGTGTGAACGCACTCAGAGAGCCGGATACGCAGCAGCAAGCCAAGATGCTTGCCGGAAAGAGACGATCACAAAACACTCAGCATGATATGCATTACAAGTTACGCCTGACGACCATAGCACGCGTGAACCACCTGATCCCATGCCGAACTCAGCAGTGAAACCGCTTAGCGCCGATGGTAGTGTGGGGTCTCCCCATGCGAGAGTAGGTCATCGTCAGGCACTTATTTAAGAAAACCCCCGAGCACCCTGTGCTCGGGGGTTTTTTATTGCGTGGAAAAAAGAAACCCGCCATGTCATGGCGAGGAGCGCAGCGACGCGGCCAGCTCGGTGTTCGGTGGTACTTTGAAAGTGCCGATATTGAAAAGCAAAACTACCACTCGATAGATCTCCCATCCCAATCCCAAAAGCTCCCACTATCTTCAGGCGTTCGCTGAGCGATGACTGCCAGTAGCTGCTCCGCAACAAATGTAGGTGAGAAAAGCTTTTCGTTAGGTACCCTTGCTTGAAAGGGTTTAGAGAGAGCCGTATCCGTTGTTCCAGGGTGTAGGCATAGCACGGCTGACTGCTTGTTGAGCCGTTTGAGCTCAATTGATGCTGTTTTGAGCAACATATTGTGCGCTGCTTTACTGGCACGATAGCTATACCAGCCCCCCAATTGATTATCGGTTATAGAGCCAACCCGAGCGGAAAGGCTGGCGATAATCGTTGGATGCGAGCCCTTAAAAGAGTCTTGGAGAGTAGCTAGCAGCAAAATAGGCGTGAAGGCATTGATGTTCATTACCTGTGCAAGAGCATCAGCGCTAAGCTGATCAAGGCGTTTTTCTGGCTGAAGATGGAGAGCGTCATCATGAAGGATGCCGATGGCATTGAAAAAAAAGTGGATAGGCTGTGCTGCCACTGCTTTCTTGAGCTTAAGCCGCCCTGCTTGTTCAGATACATCAAGCCTTAGATAAGTTATTCGTTCATCGTTTGATTGTAGCGACTGGCGGCTAACCGCAATAATATGGCCAACGTTTGACGAGACAAGCAGTTGCTGGATGATAGCCGCACCTATTCCACCAGATGCACCTATTACTAACGCAGTGAAATGCTGTGGGAGTCGACTAAGCATGGTTTACCTATGAATGCCAATTAGTTATTAAGGCTTCATTGAAACGTTACGCTGCATGCTTGTCGAGATATAAAAGCAGAGATAAAAAATATCAGGCTGAGGCGTTGATTCTACCAGGTTGGGCGCTGTTCCGTCCGTCCGGCTTATACAGCGTTTTTTCTGCAATTTGCCGAATATAGTCTAGCATAGCTTGATTATGCTTCATGCGCACAGACAGCATCTGACCCGTAAGCTCGTTCATACGTGCCGCGCGTTCGCTTTTCTCCAGCAAGTTTTCCCAGGCCGTTTGGCATCCCGCGTCTTGCGCTGCAGTTCTCGCACCGCTTGCACCATCCGAGTAGCCTAAGCGTTTTTGCACGCTGCGCCGAACACTCTCAATGCGTTCGAGTTCTTCAAGTAGGGCTTGCTTCTTAATAGCCACTTGCGCCAAGGCATCACCGTCAACATCACCTTGCGTTAGCAGATTTTGCTCGCTAGACAACAAAGATACCAGCGCGTCTAGGCGCTGTTGCTGGTTAGTCAGTAGGTTAGCAAGGCTCATTACTTGTGCCCCTATAAATCTTTAAGATTAGCAATTAAACCCTCAGCGATACGGTCAGCATGCATTTCAAGACGCCCTTCGCGGATCGCGTTGCGAATTTCTTCAACCTTGGCGGTATCGATGTCCTGCGTCTCATCAATACTTAATTGGCTAAGCTGAGTTGATTCGCGAGTAGCGCCACCTGCTGTGGCTGGCGTTACGCTATTAGTTTTTTGCGTTTCATCACGCTGCTGTGTTTGGTTTGGCCGTAGCAGCGAATTAATGTTATCAATTTTCACGTTGTCTGCCTCATCGTCAACGTCGATGCGCCTAGCGCTAGTATAACTTGCTATAGATCATATCGGCAGCGCAGGGTAAAACTTTAGGTAAAGCGTTAAAAATCCACTACTAAAATACCCTGATCAGAAACGCGTGCGGTCATAATTTCACGTGAATCAAAACGCACCCTTATGCGGTCACCTAAAGCACCATTTTCAAGGGCTTCGCCTTCTCGTGAAACACGAAAGGACGAACCCTGTGCTATGACCGTAACGCGTTGTCCGCGTTCAACTAAGTGAGGGGCTTGTAAGAATTGGGTTAAAAAAGTGCTCCCGCTACGAATAGGCCGCTGGGCTATTTTACCCACGATATCTTTCTCATCTGTTAGCGCCTGAGCAGCAAGTTCACCTAGATTGCCGCCGCGCTCGCTCAGCATCTCAGCGGTAATCAGCGTACCGCGCTCAATGTCCCTGGCTGCGACGACATAGCTACCAATAATATCAATTTGGGCCTGCAAATAACGAACTTGTCGGCTGTCTGAGCCACAACGCACTCCCACAGAGACGCGACCTACAGGGGCTTGATTTGCATTGGGCAGGAAAGGCTCAGGTTGAACACAGGTAGGTAAATGGGGAGAGGGAGGACGTAAATCAATGACAACTTCTTCGCCTAGCGCCTGCGTTTCTTGATACAAAAACTGGTGTACCTGATGAAGAAGTTCATCATCATTTGCTTGGGCGTTACTTACAAAAAGGGTTAATAAGCTTACCAATATGCCAAGTATTTTGTAGCGGCATAGGATGGTTAGCGGAGCAAAGCGCTTTCGTAGCATTAGGAAAAGTCACTTAGAAGGGAGATAACCAGGAGAACCACCTAGCCAGTGTAACGAAAAGGAGTGAGGTGTATCACGTGAAATGCTGGTAGAAACGCAAGCTGTTCCATGCTTTAGGCTGACAGGTACAGACGTATTCTTCATCATCAACAAAATCCATTTCATTTTTTCCTCAACGTGAGGCTTGGCATGATTGATCAACTGGAATCTGCCTTTAATTACCACCAAAAAGCACTGGGTTTACGCCAAGCGCGTCATGAAGTGTTGGCGTCAAATATTGCGAATGCCGATACGCCAAACTACAAAGCGCGCGATATTGACTTTGCAAGTGAGTTGAAAAAAGCCGTAGACGGCACTCAGGGCGCTGGTAGCAATACCGGGGGAGGCCTAACATTGGCGCGCACTTCCGGCAACCATATCGCTGGAGAGGGCCCTGCATGGCGCGGCGCGGGTAGCGCTGATTTGCTTTACCGGATTCCTGATCAGCCAAGTCTAGATGGAAATACGGTTGATATGGATCGTGAGCGTACGCAGTTTGCTGATAATGCTGTTCGTTATCAAGCCGGCCTCACCATTCTTAACAGCCGTATACAAGGGCTTAAAAATGCGATGCAGCCTGAATAACCCAGGCTAGTTTCGTAAGGAGATAGAAAAAGATGTCGATGTTTTCCGCGTTTGATATTGCCGGCTCGGCAATGAGTGCTCAGTCCCAGCGAATGAACGTTACCGCCAGTAATATGGCGAATGCTGATAGCGTTGCTGGACCTGATGGCGAAACCTACCGGGCAAAGCACGTCATGTTTGAAACGCAGGCCCAAAGCACGCACTACGGCGTGGGCGGCGTTCGCGTGACGGAAGTGGTTGAGGACAATTCACCATTACGTATGGAGTATATGCCTAATCACCCAGCGGCAGATGAAGATGGTTATGTGGCAAAGCCTAATGTTGAGCCCGTACATGAAATGGTCAATATGATCTCCGCTTCACGCTCTTATCAGGCCAATATCGAAGTCTTTAATACCAGCAAGCAAATGCTAATGCAGACGCTTTCCCTGGTAAGCGTTCATTCCAAGACGTAGTTGACCTACTTCACGTCCCGGAGAGGTCTCAATAACTCCGGCGAGACCTTGTACTGCTTCCTGCCATCCTC
>NZ_JBNNIW010000084.1:0-3933 GCF_050269715.1 Halomonas sp. NPDC076908
GACTATATCGTGGGTATCGGCAAGAACAGTCGGCTGCTCAAGGAAGTGGACGTGCCCATGATGCTGGTGCGCAAGACCCAATGGCAGGTGGGAGGGAAAGTGGCAGAGACGTTCCGCTTCCCGTATCAAGCACACTCTTGGAAGTACCCACGCTGGGTGGTCGCTCGTCTAGAAGAGAGCGAGTTGGGCTCTAATCCCCGGTTTATCATTAGTTCCCGTTATGACGATGGCTTCAAACTCTACTACGAGCAGTACTGCGCTCGGGGCGACATGGAGAACCGAATCAAGGATCAACAACTGAGCCTGTTTGCTGATCGTACCTCTAGCACGCACTGGTGGGCCAATCAGTGGCGGCTGATCTTGTCGGGCTTTGCCTATACGCTGTTCGAGCGCTTACGCACTTACCTGAAGAAGACGCCCTTCGCGCGCATGAGCCCAAGCAACCTACGGCTAAAGCTCATCAAGGTGGGCGCGGTCATCATCCGCAACACGCGCCGAATCCGGGTGCTGATGAGTGACAGCTACCCCTATAAAACGGAACTATCCGATCTCATCAGGCGGTTGGTGCCGAACTGAATGCGCGGGCGCCCCTGGCCCGACGCAATGGGGGGAAGGGGGAAGTGTGTCTGAACGACGGGAAGTGGTTAAAAAGTAGGCAGTTTAAACCGTGCCAATAGGTTTTTAGTAGCATTACGTCTTGGGTAAGATACTTGCTGAGGTGCTATGAGAAATCCGGGCTAGGCGAACTAATAGAAAGCTTGCCACTCGATACAGATTTTAACGAGGCTGAAACTCGTTTCCATGTCATTGATAAGATTTTGTTTGAGTGTTTAGGCTGGTGCAGAGATACAGAAGTTAGTATTGAAAAGTCTGAAGAAAGTAAATTCACAGATTATGAATTAGGTAAGCCTCAAAGATTAGCTATTCTAGAAGCTAAGCGTGAGGGCATAGTGTTTGAGCTGCCAGCAGGGGTTTCTGAAAAGCTACTAACTGATGTTCAATCATTAAGAAGAATCAGCCAAGAAGCAAGAAAGGCCATTGATCAGGTACAGTCTTATTGTTCACTGCGTGGCACTCCAGTTGCAATTGTCTCTAATGGTAAGCAATTCATAGCATTCCTTGGATCAAGGCAAGATGGGCACTCGATCCTAGAAGGTAAAGCTATCGTATTTAATAGCCTAGAACATCTTAAGCAAAATTTTAATCTGGCGTGGCAGCTTTTTTCCGCAGAGGGTATGAAAGAAAGAAAAATAAATAGATATTTAGTTTCAGGTGAAACGCATCTACCCAACAAGTTATCATCTCGTCTTGCTCATTACCCTAAAGCAAGATATAAAAGCAATATTCAATCAACTCTGCGGTCACTTTCAGAGCTTTTTCTACAAGATGCTGTAGATAACGGTGATATTGAACAGCAATTTTTTAAAGAATGTTATTGTGAAAGTGGTGCCTTGTCTCAGTATGCTTTGTTGAGTAAAAACATTTTAGAAGCTAGATATGCTTCTTTGTTTAGTGAGAAAGAGCCTCAACCACATCTCTCAAATGTGAGAGGAAAACGAAAAGACAACTTCTCTCCAGATATTTTAACAGAGGCGGTTTCCAAGAGGCCTATAGTTTTACTTGGTGATGTTGGGGTTGGTAAAACTTCTTTTATTAAAAATTTAATGTATAACAGTGCTTATGATGAGTTTAAAAGTGCAATATACATATATATTGATTTGGGCTCTAAAGCTGCTTTAAGTAACGATCTTAAAATTTTTGTCATAAATGAAGTTGAACGGCAGTTAAATGAATCTTATAACCTTGATTCTTATGAGTTTGGTATAGTAAAAGGGGTTTATGCTTCTGAAATAAGTCGATTTGCTAAAAGTTCTTGGGGTAGAAAAAAAGAATCCGAGCCTGATCTTTATGAGACTAAATTGTACGAACATTTAGACGAGTTGATGACTGAGAAAGACCAACACTTAAAACGAGTGATTGGGAATTATTCGAAATCCACAAAGAGGCAAATAATAATTTGTCTTGATAACGCGGATCAGCGAGAATTTAAAATTCAGCAAGATACCTTTGTTATCAGTCAAGAATTAGCCCAAGACTGGGATTCAACGGTTTTTGTATCAGTGAGGCCGCAGACATTTTTTAGGTCTAAGAGGTCAGGGGCACTCAATGCTTACCCGCACAAAGTTTTTACAATTTCTCCTCCCAGAATTGATAAAGTTATTGAAAAAAGGCTAATGTTTGCACTTAAAATTGCAGAAGGATCTATTTCAAGTGAGGTGTATAGAGGATTCGAACTAAATGTAGAGAGCCTAGCTTATTTTCTCAAAGCTCTTTTGTCATCGCTTAGGGATAATCCTGAATTGTTGGAGTTTCTCTCGAATATAACCGGTGGAAATATTAGAGCCGCAATTGAGTTTGTAACAGGATTTATTGGCAGTCCTGGAGTAGACGCTGAAAAAATTATAGAAAAAATGGAAAAGCATGGTCGTTATAAAATACCATTACATGAGTTTACTAAACAGGCTTTGTTGGGAGAGTATTCTCACTATAGTCCTGATACTTCAATTGCAATGAATATATTTGATATATATCACTCGGATTCAAATGAGCATTTCCTTGTGCCAATATTGCTTTCTTATTTAGACTTAAATGGTAAACATAGAGATAATGATGGATTTTGCCAATCGAAAGACATATTTTCTGAGTTGCAAAATATAGGTTATGTAGGTGGTCAAATTGAGAAAGCTTTACGTCGGACAACTAATAAAAAATTAATTGAAACATCGCAGAGGGTAACTTTTGAAGAAGATGTAAATGGTGCTTTGATTGGAGATATGCCAGATTCATTCCGTATTACTAGTATTGGAGCATATCATCTTCGGCGTTGGATGGGGCAGTTTACGTATCTTGATGCAATGGTTTTTGATACTCCGATATTGAGTAAGAAAGTAAGAGAGGAGTTAAGTCAAGATCTGGAGTCACTATCTATTGATGCTCGTTATGAGCGTGCATTAATATTTAAAAAATATCTTCTTGAGCTATGGGGTGGTTTTCAGAGAACTCCAAATTACTTGAACCTTAGTGAGATTTTTGAGGAAGGAGATAGTAGTTTTGGGCGAGTGGGTGATGCAATAAAAAGAAATCAACAAGATGCCGATAACTAATGTTTTTAATTTGAATTAAGGTTAAATGATGGCTAAAAGAGATATTGTGAAAGAAATTAAGCAAAAAAACTTGCGCACAGAAGTAGGTTTCTTGCATGGTAATTTAGAGCTCTATGCGCTTGAGTCTAGGTTTGGAAAATTAGATGTCTCTGATAGGACAACTTTATCTTTACTTGTTATGGGCGTAGCATCATGTATTGAAGTTGGTGTGCGTGAAGCAATTAAAAGACTTGTTGACTCAGGAGAGCCGTTTTTAGGTCGGGCTGAGAAGTTTAAAGAGTATATAAAATTTGATTTTTTGTTGACTAAAGAGTTGAGCTTGGGAAATATTACTTTTGGCGACTTAATATCACACTCATTACCTGTTAGTAGTCTAAACCACATTGCTAGCCATTTTGAAAGTCTTTTTATGGAAAACTCTAAGATGAAGTTTGCGGAAATTTTGTCAAAAGTTAGAGTTTTTATGGAGCCAGATGATGAAGACTTATTTAATAAAGGGCATTCCCCCGGCAAAGAGTTACCTCCTTTTTTGCTGAACAATGCAAGAGATTTGCTAAAAGATATTGCATTGATTTTTGAGATCCGTCACCTTGTTGCGCATGAGGCTAATTTTAAAGTGGTTTCGTATGAGGAATTAGAAAAGTTATTAAAGAGTGCGCGCTCCTTTTTGAATTCACCTGAATCCGTGAAGCCGGCGCCGACACTTTCCCTATCACCGCCAGCGAGCACTTTTTGATCATTCGCCCCGTGCAAGTTGGCTTTCGCAAGC
>NZ_JBNNIW010000085.1:0-3833 GCF_050269715.1 Halomonas sp. NPDC076908
TCTGCTGCTCAGACTCAGTGAGAGGTGCAACGAAGCGCCTTGCCATGGTTCCGTCCGTGTCAGTTATCCTACATACATTATGCACGAAAACTTTCAGTTAGGCACTTATATGGCAGGTGGTGTCGCCTGCCAAAGGCACGATAAGAAGTAGAGACAGCAGGTACCAGGATTGTGTGCTGATGGTGTATGGAGAGGTAGATTCGATCATTTTTAGAGACTTGCAATTAAATGGCACGATATATGCATAAATTATTATCGCCGTGAACGTTTTGGAAGCGTGTACTTTTTGGCAACAGCGTGTTCTCTTTTTACTATTTTTATTAACACTCTCTGCCGGCTACTCTCAGGATTGTTCTTGTTAAATTCACATCCACTTGATGAAGGGTTAATGATGAATACAAAAAGTAAAAGGAAGCTATTATGGGGGGTTGTCTTAACTGCGCTTTCAATAACATGGCTTCCATATTTCGGTGTGTTTAACACAGCTTCTATGGTGATGGGGTTGCCGCAGCCGTTGGCTGTGATTATTGCATCCAATATAGTGCTTACAGTTTGCGTTATTCTTATTTACCCGCTTTATTTTAAGCCTTTCATTAAAAAGCTTGAAGAAAAGCCTCTGCATGAGGAAGCTGTAAAATGAACAATACATTGACGGCTGTAGTATTGGCCGCATTCATTTTCGTTTTCATACTGGTATCATATCTATCTAAAAGGAATTCGGAGAAAGCATCCGGGAGTTCATCAGAAAATTTTATCATTGGTGGGCGTGGAATAGGCACAATAGTTCTAGTTTTGTCGATGGGAGCTACGTATTTTTCAACATGGACTCTTTTAGGTGCGTTCGGAGCATATTATAGATCTGGAGTTTGGTTTGCGGGATTTGCTGTTTGGACAATTTTCCATGCAATTTTCATATGGCTATTCGGGGCCAGGATTTGGTTGGCAGGAAAGAAATATGGCTTTATAACTCCGGGCCAGATGATTAAGCATTATTATAAAAGTAATAGGCTTAGGATTACGGTTGCATTGGTCGGGATATCTGCTTTAGTACCTGTAATGCTTATACAGGTTATTGGTGGGGCTAGAGCGCTTGAGGCCCTTACCGATGGTGCGATTCCGTATGTTGTAGGAGTTACAGTTACGTCGGTGATGGTGGGTGTTATTGTTCTGTGGGCAGGTTTTAAAGGTACTGCATGGACCGACTCTTTCATGGGTGTATTTTTTGCATCCATTTTGATATTTACAGCATTGTATGTCTTAAAGCTTTCTGGAGGGGCTGAGCTGTTCGAGCAAGTGTCACAATATAAGCCTGAACTTAACGTGGTTTCAGGAAATCCACTTGGGATGTTGGAGCTGTGGCTTGGGCTTGGGTTTGGTGCTTGGGTTCTTCCTCATATGTGGCAAAAATTTTATTCTGCTTCATCAGCCAAAGTTCTTGGAAAAGTGGCTATGGCCACACCTTTCTGGAACTCATGGATGATGGCCATTATTCCTCTTGTGGTTGGTATGGCGGCAGTTATTCCTGGGATTGCTCCGAGTGTAAATGTGGGCAACAGCGATACGATTCTTCCGCAAATATTCAACTTCCACTTTCCCATTTTGAGTGCTTTTGTAGTGGCTGGTATTCTTGCAGCTGCAATTTCCACCATTAATAGCCAGCTTCTTTCCTCGGCAAGTCTAGTTGCTGAAGATGTCGTAGATGGTTTGACGAAGGGAGATATGACAAGTAAAAGAGTTACTTGGGTTACAAGAGTTGTTGTCCTATCTCTTACGGTGATGATATTTGTGCTTGCAATGCTTCCGAGCGGTGCAGGGTTTTTAGTTCCAATTGCTTCTTTAGGTTTCGGCCTTGGCCTTCAGCTTGTGCCTTCGGCTTTAGGCATGCTGTATTTTAAATCGGTCACGGAAACAGGAGCATTTCTTGGCCTGGTTCTAGGTGTTGTTGTTATGGCGCTCATGACAATTACCCAAATAGACATTCCTGTTGGGCCCAGTATTGCGGGAATTATAGTCAATATTGTTGTAACGATCGCTGTAAGCAAGGTAACCAAAAAGGTTCCAGAGTCTTCCGTGGTAGAGTTCCATGATATGTTCAATGAATATATGAGGGATAACACTGGGGAAGTGGTTTATTCAGAAGAAAAAAAGGCTTGAGGTTTTTATGAAAGATAAATTAAAAGTTGCAGTGGTGCAGGATTCAAGCGTTCCTTTTGATGCTGAAAAGACAGCCAGAAAAGCTTGTCGCCTAATCGAAGAGGCCGCAATTAATGGTGCTGAGTTGGTGGTGTTTCCGGAGGCGTTTTTAGGCACCTATCCCAAAGGACTAACCTTTGATTCGCCAGTTGGTAAGCGACTCCCTGAAGGGAGAGAAGACTATCTTAAGTATTATAATGGCGCAGTTGAAATTGGTGGGTCCGAGATAAGCGACATTGCTTCGGTTGCTAGGGAAAATAATATCTTTGTAGTGATGGGGATCATTGAAAAGGGCGGAAGCACTCTTTATTGCACTGTCGTTTTCATTGATCCAGAGAAGGGGGTTGTTGGTAAAAGACGAAAGCTGATGCCAACGGGGTCTGAGAGACTTGTCTGGGGTTTCGGTGACGGTTCAACATTGGATATAGTTGAAAGTGAGCTAGGTGCGATAGGTACGGTAATATGTTGGGAAAATTACATGCCATCGTTGCGCGCTGCTATGTATGGTCAGGGTGTTGAAATATATTGCGCTCCTACCGCTGATGATAGGGACACTTGGGTCTCTACTATGCAACATATAGCTATGGAAGGTCGATGCTTTGTTCTTAGCTCTTGTCAATTCCTTAAGCGTGGTGATTTTGAAGAAGATTATCGCTGCACTCTTAGTGACAACCCAGAAGAAGTTTTAATGCGTGGTGGTAGTATGATCATAGGGCCGCTTGGTGAAATAATATCGGGCCCAGTTTATAATGAAAATGCTATTATTTACGCCGATATCGACAGTGATACTCTGGTAAAAAGCAAGTTAGACTTCGATCCGGTTGGGCATTACTCAAGGCCAGATGTTCTTTCTGTCCATGTGGATAAAGAAGAAAAAAAGGCTGTGTATTACTAATATGAAGTTCTAGTTAGCCCTCTTCCTCCTTCAGATGTGGAGGAAGAGGCTTGGTTTTTTGCTTGCATAGAAAATGCGCAAGATTATATAAAATTTCAGTCAAGTAATCTCCTGTGTTATATAGGGCGTTTTAACATTATGAGAGAGCTTTTCTTGTCAGTTTTTCCATTTGTTAGAAATATGGGTATTAATTGCTAAGTTTGGTGAGTAATAGATTATAATTTGGCTGCAAATTTGGCATGCTAGCCATCCTTCTGACATGCAGTATTTAAGTCCAGAATAAGGTCTGGTTGAGAAGTAAGTAATTCGAGTAAGGATGATTTTAATTTTAGCTCATTATGTTGCACTCTCGTCAGTTAGTGCGATTAGAAGATTCGCCTGTAGCGGTTTAAATTAATAAATATAGTTTAGTTTCCGATAGGCATGAATGCTTTTTTTTATAAAAGATTGATTACTTAGTATGTCTGAAAAAGCGAGGTAAAGCATGGTTGGCACAGGGAGATTGCAATATAAAAATGTAGCCATACTGGTAATAAGTCAAACGCTTTTTATGGTGGCATCGATAACAGTACTAACACTAAGTGGGGTAGTCGGGCAGCAGTTGGCCTCTGCTCCAGAATTAGCCACAATGCCAATCTCTATGATGATGTTAGGTTCTGTCTGAAAAGTCGGCTCTCATGCATTGCTCAATGCAAGCCAATGTCACCATGGCCTTGAAGCTACTGGCCAGCTTGTCGTAACGCGT
>NZ_JBNNIW010000086.1:0-3815 GCF_050269715.1 Halomonas sp. NPDC076908
TGGCACTGTCTGGGTGAATGGCGATAATGGCTATATTGCCATGCAGGTCAGTGGGTTAGAAGTGCTTCCGGGGGCCGGTCTCACGGATTCAGGATGGAGAGAAACAAAAGAGTCTGCCATTTTTGAGTTTAAAGAAATTCACTCTTATATAAAAAACATAAAAATAAAATATTTTCTGATACAGCAGCAGATGGCACAAAATGTGACGCACATACGTGATGTAGTGGGTAAAACCCAGTTACCTACAAAAGCCTTGCTAACTTATTCGGGTGTGGGAGTCGAGAAAATACATGAGCACTATTTAGGCTGTGAATGTCACTTCAATCAAAAAACAAATGAACTACATTTCCCACAATCAATTCTTGACCAGTCTCCCCTGTTAGGTAACCAGCTTTCTATTAAATTACTTCAAGAGACCTGCAATCAGTTACTTGGCCGCACCAAAATGTCATCCGGTGTTAGTGGAGAGGTTTATCAGATACTCATGATGTCCCCGAATAGCTTTCCAAATATGGAATCCGTAGCAAACCAATTGTGTATTACATCGCGTACTTTAAGAAGAAAACTATCTGCAGAGGCGAGCAGTTATAGAGCAATACTTGACGATGCCCGCTGTACGTTAGCAACTGAATATCTGGTGACAACAAAAATGAACATGGACGATATCGCGACGAGACTAGGCTTTAGCGACAGCGCGCATTTTCGCAGGGCTTTCAGACGCTGGACAAAAAAAACGCCCTATCAGGTTCGAAAAGAGTCAAAAAATTAATCTACGGCTTACTCATAGTCACCTTCTCTACAGGATTTCTTCTCACCTCCTTTCGCATTTGCTCTATAGTCGAAGAATGCTAACCGGATGATAATCGCCTATGGCCATTGACCTGCAAGCGCTCTACCCAAAATTGATTCATCTGATGCTGGACACCGTCTTCGTAGTCGATGAAGAAAACCAGATTGTCTTTGTGAGCGATGCCTGTGAGTCATTGCTCGGCTATCTATCCTGTGAGTTGATTGGCACCTCAATCACCCGTTATATGCACCCTGATGATCTAGCGGCCACGCGGGACTCCATTCGCCGGGTCATGAACGGCCAGCCCCATATCGATTTTCGCAATCGCTATCTTCGTAAGGATGGCGGTATCGTCCACATTCTTTAGTCTGCCCGCTGGTATGAGGAGGAGAAGGTTAGGATCGGTGTCGCGCGGGATGTGACGGCGCTTATGCAAGCTGAAGAGAAGTTACACCACCTCGCCCATCATGATCCCCTAATAAAGCTGACTAACCAGTCGCTATTCTATGTCCGATTGACCTCAGGCCTGAGCGCGGCGCAACGCCATCCGAATCATCTGGCGCTGCAATGTCTGAACATTAGTGATTTCAAGGCTAGTAATGCTATCCATGAGTATGCGGGGGGCGACAGAAGGAACCGATCGCCTGTTGGCTAAAAGCCTGCATTTTTTAATGTGTAAAAAGTAGTTCATTTCTAGCAAATAAAAAATATTTAATTTATTAACAAATACTACCTTATATAAAAACTCAAATTTTCAATTCTTATATTAATAAATTAACGCCAATATTAAATATTCGAAACCTCTCTCCGTTTATTTATCGTTTATCAAGCATCCAAGAAATAACAAATCCAACCGTCATTTTTTATACTTTAGTCTAAATTTTGTATATTTTTAACCTATACCGAACACGCATAGCCTATGCAAATAACTACGCTAACAGTTAAATATTCCAACGCTCTGGCCAGCCAATATAATGTTGAATACGGTGAAGACATACTCCGATGCCCTACGTCCACGATACGCTGTTGCGGCTCAATAAAAGTAGCCCTGCACAGTCAGAATTTTATCAAGCCGCCGAAGAAGTCCTTGAATGCCTGCGTCCGCTGTTTGAACAGAGCCCTTACTATCACCAACACAGCATCATTGAGCGAATAGTCGAGCCTGAACGACAAATCATGTTCCGGATAAGCTGGATAGATGATGCAGGCCACGTACAGGTCAACAAGGGTTATCGTGTACAGTTCAACTCTGCCCTTGGACCTTACAAGGGAGGCTTACGATTTCATCCCAGCGTTACCTCGGGCACCATAAAATTCCTCGGCTTTGAACAAATCTTCAAAAATGCGTTAACGGGCTTGCCAATCGGCGGGGGTAAGGGCGGTTCCGATTTTGACCCAAAGGGTAAATCAGATAACGAAATCATGCGTTTTTGTCAGGCTTTTATGAGTGAGCTGTACCGCCATATTGGCCCTCACTGTGATGTGCCAGCAGGTGATATCGGTGTAGGTGCACGTGAAATCGGTTATCTCTTTGGCCAATATAAGCGGCTAACCGGCCGATACGAAGGTGTGCTAACAGGTAAGGCGCTTAATTGGGGCGGCTCGCTTGGCCGTAAAGAAGCCACCGGTTACGGTGCGGTTTACTTCGCACAAAACATGCTGACCGCCCGCGGGGAAGAGCTGCGTGATAAAACCTGCCTAGTATCCGGCGCGGGCAATGTAGCAATCTATACCATTGAGAAACTATACGAACTAGGTGCTAAACCGATTACCTGTAGCGATTCACGTGGGACCATCCACGATATGAAGGGAATCGATCTAGGCTTGCTCAAGCAGCTCAAAGAAATGCAGCGCACCTCATTAGAAGCCTACTTAAATGAACATCCTGACGCACACTATATTTCTGCGCGTGACTACCCTCAGGGAGGGCATGCGGTATGGCGTATTCAAGCCGATGCGGCCTTCCCTTGCGCCACACAAAATGAGCTGACCGAGAGCGATGCAGAAACAATGCTTGCCAATGGCATAATGTGTATTAGCGAGGGTGCCAATATGCCCTCCACAAAAGAAGCGGTTGATCTTTTTTTAAAAGCTAACATTGCCTATGGCCCCGGCAAGGCCGCTAATGCTGGTGGCGTCGCTACCAGCCAGTTAGAAATGGCACAAAATAGCAGTATGGAGCAATGGCCGTTGGAAAAAGTTGATCAGAAACTAAAGCAGATTATGGCTAATATTCATCGGCAGTGTGCTGACACAGCCGAAGAGTTCGGTGATGCAACGAACCTAGTGCTAGGTGCCAACATTGCCGGCTTCAGAAAGGTAGCTGACGCCATGATTGAACAAGGCGTCACCTGAGCACCTTTTGTTTTGTAAATCGCTTATACTGTAAACGGCACACAGTCCTTCCTTTATTGGGAAGGACTGTTTTTTATTGATTTAAATTTATTGCTTTCTAAGGAGAGTAATTATGGGACAACGTCCTGCTATTATTATTAACCGCCTTGATGCTGAGCGTCTTCAGCGCCTGATCGATAATGCATCGGATAAAGATATGGTGGTGGCGCAATTACTTGAGGAAGAATTATCCCGTGGTGAGGTACGCGATCCAGAGGATATTCCGGATGACGTGGTCAGTATGAACAGTCAGGTGCGCTTCACTGATCTCACTCGTGGGCTCAAGATGATTCGAACCCTGGTCTACCCGCATTCCTTGGCAAGCGTACCGGATGGTATTTCAGTCATGGCGCCCATCGGAGCTGCCTTAATCGGGCTCAAAGTCGGTGATATCATCGAATGGCCCTTGCCTAATAATACCGAAGCGCGCCTACGTATCGATGCCATTTATTGGCAACCAGAACGCGAAAAGCAGTTCCACAGATAAGTGGTTATGCAAAAGTTAACGAGTTATTTTTTCCGTAATTATCACATATGTTTTTGACCGCTTCACAGAGCTTGTCGAACGAACTGTAGGCTGTCAGCGGTAACCACTTGTATTTGATTTCACGCCAAAGAATTTCGATCAGGT
>NZ_JBNNIW010000087.1:0-3480 GCF_050269715.1 Halomonas sp. NPDC076908
AACAACGTCCGGTTTCAGGATGGGGAGCAGGTAACCGATCAATCAGACAGGACTGCCGCCTGACTGCCATCCACCAGATTTGACTATAACTCTAGACGATTCACCTGGGGGTCATAAACGCGGTCACCATTAGCATCTACCGCTAGGCGCAGGCCACGCCCTAAGGTTTGGCGTCGTTCCTTTTCACTACCGAATTCCCGTAAAGAGCATATCTGAAATACATTAGGGTTATCCCAGCCCTCTTTAAGAGCGGAATGGCTAAAAATAAACCGCAGCGGTACAGCGTCATCCAACAGCCATTCTTTGCGTTTCATAATCAGTTCGTATACTTCAGCATCGCTAGCCGTGTTGCCACTTGTATCCTTCAGCTCGACCACCTTGCCGCGCTTTTTGACTTCAGCAAAATAGCCATTGTGCACTTGCTCTACGTCTCGCTTAGGCAGGTCATTGAATAATGAACTAGCGGCATACTCTTTGTAGGCTTCTTCAAACCAGCGGGCGATCTTACCTTTCTGGACATTGCCATGCTCATCGTAGTAGCGATAGTTTGCCACCTTGTCGATGAAAAAGAGTGAAAGAACCTTCACTTTCACACCCTGCTTCTGCAGGTTGCGCTCTTTCTTAAAGTGCTCCTCTACCGTCTGACGGATCTGCTCTTTAATGACATTATCATGAATACCGTCTTTTTCCTGCTCTGGCTCTAGAATAACGTTATTGGCAAAACGAACGTACTCAGCGCCTAGCTCAGCATAGATTTCGTTTACCACGTATCCCTGATAGCCTGATCGATTAGTATGGTCAGACAAATCCGTACCCTGCTTAAGTTTGACGGACTTCTCTTTGGTACCATTGGGCTTGTCTTCAAATATCACAACTGAAGCAGAAGGAGTTTTGGCCTTGCCTACATAACCTATTTTACTTAACTTTAAGTATGTCTGATTAACATTGCTTTGAGATTGGATTGACGCCACTGAAATTTGCTTTACCAGTTTCATATCATAAGCCTTAACCGGGCCAAGCTGGTAAATCACGTTGTAGGGGTTACGGTGGGTCGCTGAGTAGCGTAGTGCAAAAAGAGGCTTTAAGTGATTGACTGCGCGACGCGCTTTAGCGGTATTGTCTACCGATTGAGGTTCATCAATAATAAGGACTGGTCTAACATCTTGGATAAACTCAATAGGCTTTGCTCCAGACATACGATCTTGTTCCCGATGAATGACCGAGAGCTTTTTGATCTGATCCTGTGTCAGGTTGCCGTAGTTTTCCACATCTCCAGCATCTCGCTGAAAAGCCTGGATATTAATCACCATAATTTGTAGCGTATTAGCGGTGGCAAACTGCCGCACTTTAGATAAGTCTTTGGCGCTATATACATAGTGATCAAACGGCACATTGTCATACAAATTACGAAAATGCGCTTTCATCAATTTAAGAGAAGAAAGCACGCCTTCACGGATAGCCACCGATGGCACAACGATAATAAACTTACGCAGCCCAAGCTGTTGGTTCATCTCGAAAATACTTCGCAGGTAAACATACGTTTTGCCCGTACCCGTCTCCATTTCCACGGAGAAATTTGGGAATGGATAATCATCTCCAGCTCCATGCAGGCTGTTCGATTTCTCGATAAAATTATGCTCCTGCACACGATGCAGGTTTTCTAGCAGCATGTCAGGGTTAAGCGTTAACGTGTTAGCGATGCCCAACTTGCGGTAGGGCTCACCAGCCGTAGAGAGATTATCAAAAACTGCCAAGGTAGATTCGATGGCATCCCGCTGATAATCCAGATCAGGGTTGAATTTCAGTTTCATACTCATCCCCTTTATACCGTCTTAAAATCGATTTGATCGATTTTTTCTTTGCCTTGATTAAACGCCGCAAAAGTTTTAACAGCGTTCGTTTTGAGCTGGTCATTGCGATGGAACGCTTTATCCAAACAAATGAATTGGCTGGGTGCTGTCGCCAATACGGCATCAATGAGCGCTTGGTCGATAACATCGTCTAGATGAATTAACAGAGTGTCATCAGCCACTGAAAACAGCGTGTGATTTGCAAGTTCAATTTGCTCAACCTTTTCCGTCGGCATCACGCCCGCCTTGAGCAAAAGCTCATAAAGCAGGTCTTCCTGGCTAGCGTTAGGGTCTATATGATCAACGTTGAGCTCCATTTGGTGGAGCAATTCTTCGTCGGAAATATCTTTACTAGGGGCTTGCCATAGTTTGAAATTGCTTTTATCAAGCTTTAGAACTTTAAACCCTCTCTTCGCTTGATGTCCTTTATTTACGGAATCTATATCAAATTTAGAATAAATTTTGCACAATCTACTTTTGGATATATCTGCAATAGTTGAGTACCCAGCCTTCAAGGCCTCTTTGCCCGTTTTTTCTTTTTCGGAATTAGGTTCTGGCAATTGTACTAAAATATATTTAATATTTAATTCTTCTTTCAAAGCAAGTTCTGCCACTGACTCGCCGGTTGTGCCAGAACCCGAAAAAAAGTCCAACACAGTGCCCTCTGAACCACAAGCATATTGAATAAGGCGTTTAATCTCAACGTGATCTTTGGGGTTGTTAAATAATTTCACCCCCATCAAGTTTCGAAGATATTTAACTGCAACTTGGCTTTGCTTGTAGATGTAACTCCCTCTCACTTGTGTTGCTAACTGCTCGTTATCGTTACCATCTTCATCCTCGTATTCATCAAAATCAGCAATAACCAACTCTTCAGCAATAGGCTTTAAGTGTGCTTTGCGGAAGGGAGGCTTAGTGTGATCTTTTCTAAACTCAACAAGCCCCTTTTTAATCTGCCTTTGCATTTCATCTGGATGAGAATATATCCAACCTCTCTCAGGAATAGCACAAGGCAATTTTGTTACAGGGTGAATCACTTCATATTTCGGGCCATCACCTCCAGGCCATGAAATATCACGGTCACGCCAAGGCCCGTGCTTATCTATGCGTTTGTATCGACTCCACTTTTTAGAAGGATGCGTCCTCGGCAATTGGGAAAACCATGACTGCAAGTCAGTTTCTATCGCAGCATCACTGTCGCCATATTGCTTTCGCAACAAAACATATTGATCCCAAATTTCTTTAGCACCGGGCTTTTCTTCTCGCCAAATAATGTTTTTTTCCTTAAGTACACTGTTGTTTTTAGCATAAACAAGCATATATTCGTGCCCAACGGAAAATAGCTTAGCATCATTTTTTCTGCTTTTTTCCCAAACTAAACACGCAATTCGATTCTCCTCTCCAAAAATCTCATCACACATCCTGCGCAGGTTTTCCACCTCATGATCATCAATGGAAATAAAGATCACCCCATCTTCACGTAACAGGTTACGAGCAAGATATAGGCGGGGATACATCATGTTCAGCCAATTGGTATCCTGAATCCGTGAAGCCGGCGCCGACACTTTCCCTATCACCGCCAGCGAGCACTTTTTGATCCTTCGCCCCGTGCAAGTTGGCTTTCGCAAGC
>NZ_JBNNIW010000088.1:0-3406 GCF_050269715.1 Halomonas sp. NPDC076908
GGATGGCAGGAAGCAGTACAAGGTCTCGCCGGAGTTATTGAGACCTCTCCGGGACGTGAAGTAGGTCAACTACGTCTTGGAATGAACGCTTACATCCAAAGTGTAGGGAGTATCTTCCATTCCAACCCGCAATATATCTACTTCACTATCAGGCTGAGCAGCATAAGCCGCTAACCTACGCATGGCACACATAACCACACCTTTTCTTGGCCCCACATCCATTGGTTTATAATTTTGTTTGGCATGTTGAGGCATTACTGCCGCCCCTACTGTAATTGTAACTTTACGTTTAATCACTCCTGGCTCTACAATATCTGACTCCAAACTTTTTGCTCTTTTAACAATGTCACGAAACTCATTATAGCTTTCAGGAAATGGGAGCCTAGGAGAAAATCCAAACAACAATATAATATTAAGCTGACCACCCCCACCAAGGCGCATTAAGGGGTGCTCTATTGCAAATCTAGTCATAGCATAACTACGGGCTAACTGCACCCATTCAACTTCATGAAGAAGTCCCAGTCTACGCCGCGCTTTTATTGAATTTCTATAAACTTGGAACTGAACCATTGGCGAGGTAATACCATAATCAGCACCTTTACTTGTTGAGTTCACATCTATATTTGTTTTTTCCTTTTTTGACGAAGGAAAATAATCATAAATCGCTGATAAAAAATTACGGCTCGAGGAAAACTCTACACTAATTCCTTTAAAACGCTTTTCAAGATCACAAATAACCTGCAGCTCTATAGCTGCCTGCATAGTAACAAAGTGTGCCCCACCAAGGTGGAGTGGAACTGCGCATTGGCTCACTCTTTCCCATTCACCAAAAGATGAGATATTATCTTGAACCTCACGACCATTCCGACTTGCCCCAAAGCTTATCAACATATCCTTACAACGAGTCTGCACCCCTAAACTTATTCTTTGGTATACTTCATTGTCAGTGGTTTGCTCCTTAGTGACAGGGTTTCTTGCATGATAATGGTAATATCTACAACCATTTCTATATAGCTCATCAGCTTCCTTAAAAAGCTCTTCTTCTGAAACTAAAATAGAATCTCCTGCGCATATCCTATCAAGATCTTTATCTCCAGTAATATAGTGATTATCTGGAGTAAATTTAGCGCCAGTTGAAGCACATCCAAGTATTAATTTATGCTCGCTTTTCTTCATTTCCTTGTCCCATAAAATGTGACCATGTTTTAAAAAACACCTTAAGACCACATCACATAATTCATAGGCGTTTTAAATGCAGTCCATTTTCAAAAACTAATCCAGCATTGTGCGCCGCACCATGCAAATATTACAAAATGCGTTGCTGTAACCGCAAAACCTTCACTAAGTGTTGTAAATTTTGCATTAAAATAAAAAAATAAAGGAATATTTGCCGAGTCTGCAATCAGACTGGAGCATAGGGGGCAGGTCGTGGAGAAGAGGCTACATACAGAGTTGTCCAGAAATATGGATTCGCTTGCATCCTACTGAACAACAATATTTAACGGTTTAATAATCCATTAGTGATAATATCTATTTACATCATCTAAATTAGCTCTCTATGCTTTCAGTTTTATGAGGTAATCCCATAATCGCTGTGCTTCTGGAGTCAAAGTCGCCACTCGCCTTAATAATTTTATCTTTAGAGAAATGTCGAAAGTTGGATCACCAGATCTTACTAGTCGCTTGGCACTAAGGTCTTCTCGTACTAATGATTTGGGTAACCACGCCATACCTAATTCGGATAAAGTCATGAGGCGCAAACCATTCGCAAGGTTAGTATCGTGATATTGTTGTAGATTCAAATTTCTATCTTTAAGTGCCGTCTGTAACGACCACCCCAAATGACACTCTTCTGAATATCCCAAAAATGAAATCGGGCGTTCATTATATGTATGCAAATTAAAAAGAGGCTGACCAGTAGCATTAGGGACACTGACGGGAATAAGGCTCTCTGTACCTAGCTCAATGAAAGTATATCTATCGCTTTCTACTAATAGTGACAAATGGTTTTTGATTAAATCATCTTCGTCGAACAATGCCACTACAAAATCGACTTTACCCCTATTAAGCTCAGTTAAACACTGAGGCAATGTATCAGAATTAATGCTGAGTCTTGCTTCTCTAAATTTTTCTTGTAGCCTCGGTAACCAATAAGGAAAAAATATCGTTGATAGTATGTGTGGCGAACAAAAGCGTATACGTCGTTGCTGGTCCCCAGATCGCTGTGCAACCGACTCCCTAAACTCTTCAAACACAGGGAGCGATTCCAAGGCTATTTTTTGTAGCTCATAGCCAGCCTCTGTCAGAGCTAACTCACCTTTTCGCCGCTCAAATAACGCAGTCCCAGCCCAGTCCTCAAGCCCCTGTATACGGCGACTCAGACCTGAAACAGATACATGCCGGTGCTCAGCAGTGCGGCTAAAACTCTTGGTTTCACAAAGAACCAGAAAATCTCTCAAGATTATCAAATCAGTCATTAATGGCCTTCCGGCAGGTTAGGTATTAACCATAATTTACCTAAAAAACATCGATAGGAAATAGCGCCTTCTAATAATTTTTGTATCCGCGGTAACTGGCTTTAGAGCTGAGCAGTCCGATTGGAATCTACTACTGAAGCTGGAAAGATCAGGGTACTTCATTAAATCAGCGCCACATACCAGCCCTATTCGTTTGCCAGCAGTCAGTCTGTCAGGGCTAGGTTCTCCAGAAACTAATCGTTGTAGGCAACCACTCGGTGGATGCTCAACATAACTTCTAGTGCTTGAGCTGATAGCAAGCCAAGGTGATTGCTTAGCTCTTCCAGCAGCAACAGGTGCAGACTGGAGATTCGAGTTCGACTCCCGGGACGCGATGCTGGACTGTGTTTCTGCCGGGATAGGTTACACGGTGCTGCCCCGTGGCACGGTTGAAGCCCACCAGCACCGGTTCGGGATTCACACGCTGGAACTGCCCACGTCCATCGCCAATATCGATACCTATTTTGTCGCCACCGAACCAGAAACCTGGACACCCTGGCAAGCTTCGCTGAAACGTTGCGTGACGCGGTGGTGGTGAATGAGCCTCAGTTGACTGCGTCGTGTGGTGGATCGAAGAATTCTTATTCAAGCCTTTTTCACAAAATGGGCGGTCACCATCATGTCGCCGACGCCGTCGACCTTGCAGTCCAGTTGGTGATCCTTGCTGTCCACGAGCCGCTTGATAACCGCTTTGGTGCCCACCTTGAGTACCAGCGAGCTGCCTTTGACCTTGAGGTCTTTGATCATCGTTACCTTGTCGCCTTCCGCTAACAGGGTGCCGTGGGCATCTTTTATCGTAAGCGTTCATTCCAAGACGTAGTTGACCTACTTCACGTCCCGGAGAGGTCTCAATAACTCCGGCGAGACCTTGTACTGCTTCCTGCCATCCT
>NZ_JBNNIW010000089.1:0-3381 GCF_050269715.1 Halomonas sp. NPDC076908
CTTGCGAAAGCCAACTTGCACGGGGCGAAGGATCAAAAAGTGCTCGCTGGCGGTGATAGGGAAAGTGTCGGCGCCGGCTTCACGGATTCAGGAATACTTATTAAGCATAATTATTGATAAAAGAACCCTAGAAACTTACAAGTACATGTCAAATGAATTAGGCAATAGGCTTTATGAAGGATACTGGATAGATCTAAATAGCACCATAATTAAATCAGCAATTAAAAAAATCACCAATCTTGTAAATGGAGAAATCACAATTGAGTTGTATAAAGGAAAAATACAAATTATATCCGTTAAAAATGTAAAAAACTCTTTATATACTTTAGATGGGTCAATGGAGAACGAGGGTAACTTTGATCACGCTGATTCCGAAGGCCTTGTTAAAATTCTTACCCTTAGTGCTAGAAATATTTCTAATGCTCAACAAGTGGAGGAAACCGATAATGATTAACAAACGAGCACTGTATATAGGTGATTCTTCCATATGGTCAATAAAAGCTGAAAATTATTTAAGATGTATTTTTTTAAATGTTGATTCTATTCAGTATAATTACGACAAAGATGAACCCCCGAGTAGTATCAATTGGTTTGGTGATTGGATTTTCTCTTTCAAGTCTGACTTGATCTTACCTATACAAACTTTAAATTCTGCAAAAGAAGCAGCAATAAATTTTCATCCCGCCCCGCCAAAATATAGAGGAATTGGAGGTTATAACTATGCATTACAAAATAAAGACTTAACTTATGGCAGTACTTGTCATTATATGGATGAAAAAATTGATCATGGTGAAATAATAGATGTTTCGTTTTTCTCAATATCTTCAAAAGAAAGCATAGATTCTTTAAAAGATAAAACTGCTGCATATTGCCTTACACAATTCATGTCGCTAGTTACTACTATAAGTAACGAAGATGACTTTCCACACAGTAATTATTCGTGGTCAAAAAAATTGCATACTCGGAAGATGCTGAGTGAAGTATATTGATTTCAAAAAAAAGGAGTATTAAATGAAAATTTGGGCTGGTCGTCTTAGCAAAGAAATAAATGATAAAGTACTAAATTACACTGAAACAACCAACGCTGACTTAAGACTTATTAAGTATGACATTTTAGGATCTATAGCTCATGTTAAGATGTTACATAAGCAGAAAATAATAACTGAAAATTGTGAAAAAAATCTTTTATCTGCTCTTATCGAAATATACAGATTGAACGAAAATGGACTTTTCACCCTTGAGAAAGAGTACGAAGATGTACATCTAAACATCGAAAATAAAATAAACTGTATTATTGGAGATGAATTAGGTGGAATGCTCCATACAGCAAGATCTAGAAATGATCAAGTAGTAAATGACACACGGTTATATTTGAGGTCATATATATTAGAAATAAAAAAATCCTTAGAGGAATTCAGCGATAATTTATTATTAAAATCAACCGAAAACATGAATTCTTTAGCAGTAGGATATACGCATGTACAACCAGCTCAGCCAATATCTTTGGCTTTCTGGTATACAGCTTATGTAAGTATTTTTAACAGGGATATCACTAGATTAGAAAATGCATTCAATAGTACAAACTGCAGCGTTCTAGGATCTTGTGCACTTTCTGGCACATCATTCAATATCGACCGATCCTACACACAAGAGTTACTCGGATTTGAAAATATTATTAGTCACGCGCTTGATGCTACAAGTTCAAGAGATTTTATAATTGAGTGTTTAAGTACACTTTCGATAATAATGAGCAATTTATCCAGATTAGCAGAAGAAATTATTACTTGGAACTCTTTTGAATATGGCACTCTTCATCTTGATGATAGCTTTACTACAGGAAGTTCTATAATGCCTCAGAAGAAAAACCCTGTAGTAGCTGAATTAGCAAAAGGAAAGGTAAGTAGGGTATATGGTGCATTAATGCAATCTCTTGCTATGGTTAAAGGTGTTGGCCTTGGATATAATTGTGACCTACAAGAAGACAAACCGTTACTTTGGGATGCATTAGATACTACAATTCAAACCATTAAGATACTTGATGAGCATATTAAAACATCATCATATGACTCACAACGCGCATATGATATATGTTGGGGTAGTTTTTCAACAATAACAGAGTTAGCAAATTGGCTAGTCACTAATAAAGGCCTGCCCTTCAGAAAATCTCATTTAATAGCTGGTCAATTAACTAATTTTTTAATTTCAAAAAAAGCCACTTTGAAAAATTCAAATATTGCACTAGATTTTTTGAAATCTAAAGATATTGAATTATCTGAAGAAGAATACTTCGAAATACTTGACCCCAAAAATGTCATGAACAGACAAGTAAGTCGCGGCTCTACCTCACCTACCAGCGTTAAAATCATTATAGAAGAACTTGAAGAAAGCTTATTAGCACATAAGGACTTTACATTTAGGAAAAGCCTAGTTATTGAAAAAGCAGAATCTTCACTGTTAAAAACCAAACGAGGCTAATGTGTTGTCATATTTACAGGTGGGCCTTTATGCTTTTTTATTTGCCACTAGCATAATAATAGCTATAGGCCCGCAGAATATTTTCATAATAAAACAATCTATTTATCAAAAAAAACCATACCTAGCTGCTTTTATATGCGCTAGCTGTGATTTCTCTCTTATTACACTGGGCGTATATATTTTATCATCATATATAAATGATAGCTTATTAAGCATGTTGAAGTGGATAGGGATATTATTTTTGATTATTTACGCTATTACAAACATAAAAGAAGCTATAAACCCTAAAAAAAACGTAAAAATTGAAAGTAACAAGGAAGAAAAAAAATCATTTTCCGCAAAAAACACAATAAGATTATCCTTTGCATTCTCTTTATTAAACCCTCACGTATACATTGACACAGTCCTGATCTTAGGGAGTCTTGGTGCCAAACATGAAGGATACGAGCGTTTATTTTTTATAATGGGTGCTAGCTTTGCATCATATTTATGGTTTTTTTTAAATGCTTACATTGGCACAAAAATGATCTATATTTTCTCAAAACCAGCTGTATCACGTAGCTTCGATATTCTAGTTTCATTAATAATGCTAGCTATGGCATATACTATATATAAGTTATAATTTAAGCCATCAGTCTACCCTTGCATTTACCGTTTCAGGTGATGAGCTCATTGCTGGTAGTTAACTCTATCTTATCCTCCCGCTTGCCTGGGTGGTCGTAAGCAGGCCAATGACAATCAGCCCAGCCCCAACAAAATCCGCCATGCGCAACGGCTCCCCAAGGATTAGATAAGCGAGTAGTACGCCGAAGGTAAGCGTTCATTCCAAGACGTAGTTGACCTACTTCACGTCCCGGAGAGGTCTCAATAACTCCGGCGAGACCTTGTACTGCTTCCTGCCATCCT
>NZ_JBNNIW010000090.1:0-3282 GCF_050269715.1 Halomonas sp. NPDC076908
CTTTCTCATGGGGGTAACCTCGTGTGGGCAAATGTGAGGTTACTGTAGGGCGAATGTCAGCCGGGCGGCAGGACGTCTTAGAATGAACGCTTACGCTAATTTTGGCGTGTCCATGCCTGAGCGCAGCGACACTTTGCGTTATTTCATGGGTAGAAAATACTATGGGCGTAGAGTCAATCAAGGTAAAGCCGTGGTGATAGAGTAATTTAGGTGTGCGGGCGTGACAGGCATGATCACCCAGAATAGCCTGAGACTGATATATACCAACGATGACGACGTGCTTCGAGATTACGCTCAGGCAATGCGTTTTTATCGCTCGATGTCCGAATAGAGCAGTGCAGATGCCTGCTATACATTGTCCCGGTGCAGGTACAGGAAACGAAGCATTAAGAGACAAGCTTAAGATGCGTCTATTGACGTTTTGTTAACAGGCTGGCCCTTGTGCCCAGTTTTTTCGTCGAGCTTAAGTAGTGGACGATGATAAGCAGCAGCGTACTACAGCGTCTCCACGTCAAACGCTACGATTTGCCGTTGAGCGCTGGAAAACTCTACGCCTACTAAGTGAATAGGCTTGCCGCTAGCACGATACTTGTCGGCATAGCCCTTGGTTTTGATCTGCTCAATCGCTTTGCCTTTAGGCAGTTGTTCAACCACCTTGAACTCAAACAGGTAAACATGCCCGTTAAAGTCGATGCTCATATCCACTTTGCCGTGGTGGCTGGCGTCTTCCACCGTCACATTCACACCCAGCGCGGCGAAGTGGCTGTAAAACACGCTGGCGTAATGGCCTTCGTATTGGGCAATGGGGTTGTTGCGGTACCAGTCGTGTGGCAAACCGGCATAAAGCGCTTTGAGGTGGGTTTCCAGGCCTTGGAGGTCGTGCGCTTGCAAGTTACGGAACAGCGTAAGCCGCTCCCGAGGGGGGGCTTGCACACCCAGCACAGGTAAAAGCGCTTGGTTAAGGCTGGTTTCCACCTCAAGGTTGGGGTAGCCCAAGGTGTAGAGCCAATAACCGGTCATCGGCTCCTCGACAGCATGCGCGGTCAGGTAGCCCGTTTGGAACAAGAGCGCTTCGGTGGCGATATGGTCGACATCAAAGCGGCCTAACAATTCGGCTTCTGTTTGCAGTTGGCTCAAGGCAGGAGTGAACACACCGCGTTTTTTTAGCAGTTCGACTAAAAACGTAGGGGTCGCGCTTTCAAACCAGTAAGGGGTGAATTTCCGCTCTTCTAACAATAGCAATACATCAAACGGGTTATAAACGCTGGGCACGTCTTGCCCGCCCCAGCGATAGCCGTTGTACCAGCGGCGAATCTCGTCACGCTCAAGCCCAGGCAGTTCAGGCGCAAACACCGTATCCACATCGTGGTCGGTATAGCCACAGATAGCGGCATAGTCAGATGAGAGTGTGATGTCGCGCAGATTGTTCAGCCCTGAAAACAGGCTGACTTTGCTGAACTTGGAAACGCCGGTCAGTAGTACAAAGTGCAGGTGGGGGTCGGCATCTTTCAGCACGCTATAGAGGTTTTTCAGACCTTCGCGCAGTTCGCGCGCCTTATCGCTATCGAGAATATTATCAAGGATGGGTTTATCGTACTCGTCGATCAGCACTACTACGCGTTGATCGTGAACACGATGCGCTTGCTCAATCAAGCTAGCAAAGTCGTCCGCAATACGCTTAGGAGGCGTCGACGTAATCTGCAGACGTGCACGCTGCTGCTGCAACTGATATCGAATGTTCGCATCTAGGTCCTCTCTGTCAGCCGCCACTCCATTGCCAAAGCTTAAACGCACCACCGGGTATCGCTGCTGCCAGTCCCACTTGTCGTGAATATATAACCCGTCAAATAGCGCTTCGCGGCCCTCAAATAGGCAGCCCAGAGTATCTAGCAGCAGGCTTTTGCCAAAGCGGCGCGGGCGGGAGAGAAAGTAGTATTTGTTTTGGTTCGCCAGCTTTTCAATGAACGGCGTTTTGTCGACGTAGTAATAGCCGCCTTCTCGGATATCCGAAAAAGTTTGAATGCCTATAGGCAGCTTACGACGATGAGCAGCTGGCATGCTGGCCTCCAATGCTGAACCGATGAAACACAGGACAGTTTAGCACGGTGGCGATAAGGGCAGGTGGCGCGTATGGAGCTGTGTTTTTGGCAGAGGTACTGCTGGCGTTCTACGCGTAGCTGAATCAATTAAAGGAGTCCGTAGTGCGCGGTGACCAGAGGTCAAATTTGGTAGAAAACAGGACACAGAAAAGTCACGGTGTGTGCCATCGTTTTGACAATGAAGGGCACAGAATGGCGTTAATGGGTGTGACGGAGAAGATTTGAAATGCATTGGAATGTTAGTTAACTTGTTGTTTTAAATATTTTTTATTGGTTTTTTGACGGTGGGGAAGGGTGATGCTTGTGCGGCTTAAACCGGCCTCCGAAGCCGAGGGTCGCAGGTTCAAATCCTGCCGGGCGCGCCAAATTGTAAAAAAGGGGCCTGCGAGAAATCGCAGGCCCCTTTTTTTGTTTTTTGTGTCCTCTGTCATTACTCGAATATAACCGGAAAATGAATGCCTTTTTGTAATGCTTAATGTATTTCAAGGAGAAACGATAAGCGCATACTGTACTTTGCATTTAAAAGAGTATATCTATACGATATTATATCAATTTCGCTAATTGATTTTTCTCGGTTTATTATCTAACCAAGTGTAGTAATAATCTAGACCTAAGTAAATTGATTGTGTGGCATCTGAAATTGGCTCAAGATAGTGGGTGCTATGAGTATTAGCATGTGTGCTGTAAGGCTCTCCTAAGTTTTGCCATGTTCTTTCCAGAGAATCATTAAATAACTCAGTCCCTGTTAATAAAATAACCCAGTGTCTGGGACGATAGTTGACTGGTTCTCGAGCCCAAGATACAAACTCTATGAGGCGTTGTTTTTCTTCTTTAGAAAATGAGTCTTTTAAAACACTAATTACTATTACTGAGTCAGGGATGACGCTTGCAGTTTTTTTTAATTTATCAAGATCATTCCCCTTGATTATATCTTCTCCAAAAGATTTGGCTTCTCCAATAATTAACCTTGGTTCACCATTAATGTTAAATCCTCTTTCTTCGGGTATCCATATGGCAAAATCAATTTCTGTTTTTTGCTTTTCGTATACTAAGTGAATCCGCATAAGTTATGGCGTATAAAAACCGAAGCTTATAACAAGGGAGATGCACCATGTCTCGTCGCTTGCGCTTCATTTCTTTGACGCCCGACCAGCAACCTATCGTTAATGACGCCTACCAGCAT
>NZ_JBNNIW010000091.1:0-3252 GCF_050269715.1 Halomonas sp. NPDC076908
CATGGCACTGTCTGGGTGAATGGCGGTAATGGCTATATTGCCATGCAGGTCAGTGGGTTAGAAGTGCTTCCGGGGGCCGGTCTCACGGATTCAGGCAATAGTATGTGCTAGGGATTTTTAAAAATTATGTAGGCATATTCAGTCCCTTACTTGGATTTTGCAAAAAGTAATGCTGTTTCAAAAAAAACGTCTTTATGAGTTAATTGTTTTAGGTAAAATAGGTTGTAGATTTAAGGATGGTTAATTTTAATTGTCATTCTCTCTTGTCGCCTTTTTTTAAACGTGTAGTTAGAGTCTCAACAAAATCTAATATCAACTGCCGGTCATTTTGATTTAGTGGAGCTATAAGTTGTTTAATGCGTTTTGATTGATCGTCGACATGAAAACTAGCTTGTCCTAGTAACTCGGCAGCTTCGCAATTAAATATTTCAGCTAGCTCTATCAGGCGCACAATATTAGGAATGACCCGTCCACGTTCAATCCGTGAAACGGCTTCATTGCCGATGCCTAAGCGTTCAGCCACCTCTTCTTGGGTTAGTTGACTGCGCACTCGCTGTTTGGCAATGGCTCGGCCAATACTGATGGCCAGCCGTTTCTCTTCTATTTTATTCACAATGTCCTCCATGTAGACCTAGATGGTTGAGGAACGACCTATTGACATGAAGGACTGTTTAGGTTGAATATCATCGTCTAAGGTTGATTTGGATGCTGATGGTTACTTTTTGTTTCTTGAGGTTACGACATTGAAATGTGTGTTATGAGGGGTGCCATTTTTTAATTCGTCATCTCATAAATATAAAAATAAATGAATGGTTAGAAATCTCTGGCTTATGAGTTGAGCTGGAAGTTACAGGTAGATAGAAAAGTGGCTGTTTTTTTATTTTTTTAGCCGGGGCGGATTTGAGGTTTTTTAATTATTGAATTTTAATAATATTTTTTTAGATGTATTTTTGAAAAATGTTTATTTCGTTAAGTATGGGATGATATTTTTCAAAAATGCTGTTCAAAGAAAGCAGGAGAATGGCTTGATTTTATGCATGACTAAATTCGAAGGCGTTTAATAGCATGTCTCCTACTACTGCACCAGCGGTTTTTAGACAACTAGCGGATAAATTGTCCTTCGCCAGTAAAGAGGGCTTTTTTCAGCACCTTGTAAAGTCTTTAGCGGATATCCTTCGTGTTGATCATGCTGTTGTCGAGCATGTTGATAGGCAGCTAAGCAAGTCGACTCCACTGGCGGCTTGGTCTCAAGATGAATTTGTTAATCAAGAGGTATATGCGCTATCAGGTACGCCATGCCAGTATGTCACCAACCGCACTCGATATTTCGTCTCCTCCCAAGTTTGTCAGCAATTTCCAGATGATGAACGGTTGGCTGCAATGAACATTGAGGGGTACTTCGGTATTGCCATCACAGCACCTGATGGCAGCTTCCTAGGCGTTATTGCGTTAATGCACTCATCACCTTTGGTACTCCCTCTTTATACTGATGAAGTGCTGCGCATATGTTCTGCATTGGCGGGGGCCGAGTTGGCCCGGCAGCTAGCGGAGAGAGAAACGCAAGAAAAGCTGATATATAAAAAACGGGCGCTGAAGCGAATTGGTAAACACAACGAAGCACTGATTAATACTATTAATGAGCAACAGAAATTTCAAAACGCCGTTGTTAGTGTTGCGACCGCTGTTTCTGGCCAAGTTGGCGAAGCGTTTTTACATCAATTGACAGCCCATATGGCCGATGCATTATCGGCAGAAGTGGGGTTTATTGCGCTGTTGGATGAGCAGGATTCTGATATCGCACATACCTTAACGCTCTATGTAAATGGTCAGCGCCAGGATAATTTTGCCTACTATTTACCAGGTGTTCCCTGCCACAAGGTGATGGTCGAGCAGGAGTGCATCGTTTATGAGGGAGCCGCCATTATATTGCCCAAGGAGAGCGAAGGGGCACTGAGTTGGGTGAATGGTTATGTAGGACGTCGGTTGGAAAACAGTCATGGCCAGCCGATGGGGCTTATTGGTGTCATGTTTAAAAAGCCCTTGGACGATGTAGACACGATACGTAATGTACTGCAGATATTTGCCGCGCGAGCGGCCTCCGAGCTTGAACGTCAAAAAGACGAGGTACGTATTCGCCAGTTGGCGTTTTTTGATCCCGGTACTCACTTACCCAATCGCGCTGCTTTTATGCGCCATTTAGAGCGTGTATTTGCTGACCCAGAAACGCCAGAATTAGCGCTATTACTGCTAGATCTCAATCATTTTAAAGAGATCAATGATACAGCTGGGCACGACCTGGGAGATTTAGTGCTTCAGGCGGTGGCAAAGAACTTTTCAACCGTATTAAAAAAGTCTGAGTATTTGGCGCGTTTGGGTGGTGATGAGTTCGTCGTGATCTGTTCTTTAGCTGGGGTGCGGGGGGCTTTTGAAACAGCGCAGCGGTTGGGCAACAGCTTAGCGCTACCCTTTATGGTCGATCAGTACTCCTTTGAAATTTCAGTTGGTATTGGTATCTCTCTTTATCCACAGCATGCGACTACGCCCCTTGAGCTACTCAAGCATGCTGATATTGCGATGTATCAAGCTAAGCGGCAAAAATTGCCGATGTGCGTGTTTGAACCCTGGATGAGTCGCGTTGTTGCTGAACAGCTGCATATTGCCAAACGCCTTGCTATTGCCATTTCAGACAAAAAACTAAGCCTGCACTTTCAGCCTCAAGTCGACTTAAAAAGCGGCAAGCTAATTGGCGCTGAGGCACTTTGTCGTTGGTATGATGAAGAGCTTGGTAATGTATCGCCGGGTAAGTTTATTCCTATTGCCGAAGAACGCGGCATGATCGTCGCGCTTGGCGACTGGGTAATTGAAGAAGCGTGTAGGAAAGTAGTTGGATGGAGTGATCAAGGCCATGCCATGCCAGGGCAATTAGCGATTAATATCGCTGCTGAACAGTTCGAAGAAGAAGACTTGGTCGCCAGAATACTTAACAGCTGCATGCATTTTAATATAGATCCTTCAAAACTCAGCTTGGAGATTACCGAAAGCGGTATTATGGCGAACCCTGAAAAGGCCATCGCCATGACCGAAGCATTGAAAAGCAAAGGGCTGGGACTTTCGATTGATGACTTTGGTACCGGGTATTCGTCGCTTGCCTATCTAACCCGGATTTCTCATAGCACCTCAGCAAGTACTGCACCCAAGACGGAATGCCACTAAAAAACTGTTGGCACGGCTTAAATTGCCTACTTTTTAACC
>NZ_JBNNIW010000092.1:0-3194 GCF_050269715.1 Halomonas sp. NPDC076908
ATTGATCCCTCGTTCCCATGATGCATAAGGGTGGGCAAAATAAATATCCGCCTCCAGACCTTTCGCTATATCCTCGTGCCCAGAAAATTCAAGACGCCGTTTTCGCTACATGAGGTGCAACGCATCATCGATAACGTCCGCGCAGACTATTGCAACTATTACACGGTGCGCTTCTTTACCGGCATGCGCACCGGTGAAGTCGATGGGTTGAAGTGGAAAAACGTTGATTTTGCTAAGCGGGAAATCTTAGTACGCGAAACATTGATCAATGGCGAAACGGAATACACCAAGACCGACGGGTCGCAACGAGAAATCCCCATGTTCGGGCAGGTGTATGACGCCCTCAAAACGCAGTACGCCGCCACTGGGCATATGAGTAAGTACGTGTTCTGTAATCAGTTGGGGCAGCCGCTTGATCACAATAACGTGACGAAGCGCGTGTGGTATCCCTTGCTGAAGTCTCTTGGGCTGACCAAACGCCGGCCTTATCAAACACGCCATACCGCCGCGACACTCTTTTTGGCTTCTGGCGAAAACCCGGAATGGGTGGCTCGAATGCTGGGCCACAGCTCCACCGAGATGCTGTTTAAGGTTTATTCGCGTTACGTCCCCAATGCCACCCGAATGGATGGGTCAGCCTTTGAGCGCTTGCTCGGCAATACCACGCCTACCAAGCCCCAGCAGGAGCATCGTCATGAAACGGCTTGATAACGCCTCTACCCACCTGTCGCGCACCTTCACGGGCACTTACCGCCTTACCGGACGCGTGGTTGAGTTTGATAACGCGAAAACGCCCTTCTTAAAACTGCGGCTAAGCGATTGCATGGGGGATCAAATCGCAATGCTCAACTTGAGCAAAACAACGGTACCTGAGCGCATCGGTCATTTGGACTTTGTTACCGCTTCCGGAGTGAAGTGTTTGTCAGGCCAATTCATTCTTGATGAGTTTCGCAAGACGACCCGAGAGGAAGTGATCACGTTGAATACACTACAGTCGTTGCCACGGGTGTATTGCCCAATACCAGAGGTATTCGATCATTTAGTCGCAACCGTGCAGTCGCTTAAATCAGAACAGCTCCGGGCATTTTTGACGCGCGTACTGGAACGTAAAGATCGTCTTGAAGCTTTTTTGAATGCGCCGGCCAGCGTCAATTATCACCATGTCTACCCGGGCGGTTTGCTAGAGCATTCGTTGAACGTCGCTAACAATGCCGTGGCAATGCTACGTCTTAACGAGCCCGCTATGTCGCGCCTGATGCAGGAAACGTGTTTTGTCGCGGGGTTATTGCATGATATTGGGAAGACCTACACTTACGACTCTAAAGGCAAACCAAATGCCGCCTGGAAGCTTTGCAGCCACGATGCCTTTACCTTAGAAGCCTGCGCCTATGGGCTGGCGTATTTGGATAAGCACGCGCCTGACCTAGCTATTATGCTACGGCATGTTTGGACATGCGCGTCACCGGGTGCGCGCTACGGCCAGAAAGCAGCCATAACACTCGCTCGTTATATTCGTGATGCCGACGGGCAAAGTGCAATGGCCGATAACCAAATGCGAGCGTTTCGTACCAAAAGCCAATGGGGCTTCAGCCGTCTTGGCCAAAATTTATTCTGGCGACCAGAAGTATCCACTTTACAGCCTCAATAGCACCACGTATTAACCCGTTCTAATGCCGCCTGAAGTTTCGCTTGGCGGCTTTTTTGTGCGCTCTACCTGGGTGGTTTAGCGAAATGTGATGTAACACCATTTTACTGGATAAGAATCTTTACTTAGAGCTCAAATCCTCCAGTCAGGCAACAGGGCAACCTCCTCAAAACCCAAATAAAAGACCTAAAGGTGTCTACGACACTCGGGGCGATTCATCCGCGCATCCTCATATCTTCCATTCAGTAATGATATAATACCTTGGCAAGCAATTTAGTTTCTTTCATAGGCGAGAAGTTAATCACAAGGATCAATACATGAGTCAGTACCATGGCATTGAAGAGTCACCTTTGGAAAACCTCAACGACATGGCGTATGTCGATCGTTCGTTAGCAGTGGCTTGTACCCGCGGCCGAGAAGCAGTTGTGTCGAGATTTAGAAAACTATTGAATCGCGAAGGTCTTTCTGAACAACAGTGGAGGGTTCTTCGGATATTGTATGATCACGGCTCTCTTACCTCTGTTGATATTGCCGCGCTTGCATGCATACACAAAGTTAGCATTTCCAGAATTATAAAATCATTGGAAAACCAAGGTTATACTATTCGAACTACTAGCGGTTCCGATGCTCGTGCGAGGAATATAGAACTGACAGAGTATGGCCGTAGGTGGATGAAGCCACTTGTAGGGGAGGCGCTGATTATACATCGCCAGATTGCTGATGATTTCGGAATTGAACAATATGAGCAGCTTTTATATTTACTTAAGAAACTATCAAATATTAACTAAATTTAGCACTTATGATGATTAAGTGAGCCAAAGAACCCACCTTCACTGGCTACTAGGTAAGTATTAAATTATATATTAACAGCAGTTGTAACTGAAAACTGAGACCTACTTTTCATCCCTGGCGGATACTGCCTCTGCGTGCAACACTGGGCGCCACAAACCGGGCTGGACGGCAACGACGAGGTACGGGAATACCTTACACAATTAACCGTTTCTTCCACGCCATCAGGTCGGCTAATATCACTGACTGTGCATAAGCATACGCACTTAACGGCATTTGCAATTCAGAGCCATAATACAGGCGCCCTAAACGAAATGCTTGAGTGGGATTGAGCTCGCGGCTCATAAAGGCCTCCAAAATCAAAGAGAGCACCAGCTTAGTATTTCTATTTACCTTCAAAACCCGAATTGAGCATTAAATTTTCGGAGGCTCAGTTCAAGCGAGATCAAGAATATCTGTCTATAAGATTGAATAAATAGATCTTAGTATCATTACCGAGCCTGCAACTGAAAGCACTAACAAGAGGATTATACGAAATGTTCTTATTGAAAGCCTTTCGCTCATCCTTCCACCCAACTCTGTACCTAAAATGGTTGGAAAAACAAACAACAAGGAGATCAAAAGATCAGCAACAGAAACAAGCCCTAAGACAAGCATGCCTGTACCTAAGTGAATCCGCATAAGTTATGGTGTATAAAGCGAGGCTTATAACAAGGGAGATGCACCATGTCTCGTCGCTTGCGCTTCATTTCTTTGACGC
>NZ_JBNNIW010000093.1:0-3081 GCF_050269715.1 Halomonas sp. NPDC076908
GCTGATCAGAAAGCTCGTAACGGCCTGTCATATCGCCCTCCTGCTCAATGAACAGAGAGAGCGTAACATTTATGACTTTTCAGACAGAACCTAGTCTTAGGCAAACCCAGCACAATCAAACTTTATGTGCATTTAAGTCTATCGTGAAACTCACTAACATGAGCAGCTTAAAACTAACCTGTTGTCAGCTTCTCAAGCAGCTCATCAATTTCATCTTTAAGCTCGCCATCTTCAATTTTATTGGCGGTGATTTGGGCTTTTTTAAGATTATTGATTGCCGCGTCGGTCTGACCTAGCTCAACTTGCAGTTTTGCCATTGAGAACGCGATAGACGACATATGATCTTTCGAATTCACCGCCACGGCTTTTTCAAAGGCTTTTTCGTAGACAGCCAGCGCCTCGTCCAGCTCTTCAGTAAAGTCAGCTAGCGTTTCCCACTGCTCTGGATGGTCCTTATCGGTATTTTCGTTCTCGGTGCAGATCGCTTCCAACTGCGCATAGAGCGTATCGAAAGCCTCTCTATCCTCTTTATCGGCAGCCTTCATGAGTTTTTCAGCGAGTTCGTAAACCGCTTTGTATATTTTGGTATTAATCATTACTCACAGCCTTTTATTTACTGAAAATAAACAAGAAAAATTAATAAATAAGTCAGCTCATTTACTTATTTAGCGATAAACGATTTTTCGAACCTTGGTCATCAATCTGCTAAGCAGCTGAAAGTGAACGATTGCCACGCCCATTGAAGCGTTCTGGGTCTGTCTGAAGCGCCTTTCCACCATGGTTGCGCCATTATAGCCCAGGGTCATGCCCTTTCGGGTGGTCATTTTTCCGCTTTCGCTATTGGTAGCCAATGCGGAACTGCTTGATTAAAAAAACCGAGTTGGATTCTTTAAATGCTAGCTACTTCCGCTCCACTGCATTACGTATTGCCATATAAGGTCTGCCAGACCAACTAAAATTAGAGCAAAGATTCGCGGTACTGGTGCCGACCAAACCTTTTCCAACAAACGCACCTACTATACATCCATATGTGCCTGACTCACGCGCCAGTCCCAAAGAAGCGACAAGTGCTTGCTAGCCTTGTGCACTCAATTGTGGCCCAGCCAGGCGCTGTTTCTGTGCTTTGATAGCTACCGTCAGAAAGTCCTTAAGGGCATGAATCTTCACTACACCTCTCAGATCAGGGTGCATTAAAAACCACAGACCATATTCCAGCTCAGGGATAGGGTCGCTGAGCTGGATAATGTCCGGGTCTTCGTCCGCCAAATAACACGGTAGAACTGCTAACCCCATGTGAGAGCGAACAGCGCTAAATATGTTAACCAAAGTATCAACACGATAAACGCAGGCCGCCTTCAGACCATGCTTATCCATCCACTGATTTAGAGCTGAATCCTGTAGCCGCGGCCCTGCGCCAATCCAAGGCTGCCTGGCAAGGGTATCGATGGGGCCCCCTGGCGCTAGACCGAGGCTGCGATGCCCATAGACAGCTTGGCCAATCGTGGCGAGACGCCTACCAATTAGATTCTCAGGCGGAAGGTTGGAGGGCCGTATAGCAACGTCGGCCTCTCTGCGAGTTAGGTTGAACAATTGGTTAGAGACAGAAACGTCAAGCACGATGGCTGGGTACTGATCGCGGAATTGCGTGAACAGAGGCGCCAACAGCCCCATCAACAAGGAATCAGTTGTGGTGGTATAGATTTCCCCTCTCGGCTCCAGATCACGCCCGGCAACTTTACGTTCGGCGGCGAGAACAGCCTCATCCATCATCTTAGCCGCATCCGCGAGCTCCTCCCCTGCCAGCGTGGGCTGGTAACCAGTACGGCTCCTTTCAAAAAGAGTAACCCCCAAGCGCTGTTCAACTTCCCCCAACCGACGAAAAACAGTTGCATGGCTGACTCCTAAGGCACGCGAGGCTCCAGAAAGAGAGCCCGCGGTCGCGATGGCAAGGATGATCTCAAAGTCATTCCATGCCAGGTAACTACGCGTTTTCTGGGTAGTGATAGAGAGTTGCTTGCTCTTTTTATCTGTCCGTTTTTGCAAAGTCTTTTCTCACTTTTATGGAATAGTTTGCAGAATAAAACAATATTAGCATGCCTCTGACTCAACGAGATAAGCGAAGCACCCTACTACCAAGGGTGACGTTCTGGAGATCAGAGACATGACAAAGACAATAGAGAAGCAGTGCTTTAATAACGATAGCTCGTCAACTCGTTTGAACAACGAAGGCGTGGAAAAAAGGATCATTGGCGGCACGGAAACCATACCGCTTAGATACCAATATGGGCTGGGGGGCATCGATATTGAACAGGTACACCGGGATCAGAATCAGGCTAAACGAGAGTTTATCCGGGCTATTCTAAAATACCTACGACGCCAGCGCTGAAAAATGCCGTCCTCGCGCCGTCACTATGGCGAGCGCCTCTATTCGCTTGGAAACATTTCTTTGGTACGTAGTGCAAGCAGTTCATCGTTTTACCGCCATACATAGTTAGCAGTAAAGCTCCATGATGAACTCAGGCTGGCCAGTTTGTTCATCAATCTGCTCACCTAGTGAAATAAAACCATGCTGCTTATAAAAATTGATACTGGGTGAATTCTGGCTGTAGACACTGAGCTGTAAACACACCCTTCTGCTCTTGGCATCGTCAATCATCGCTGACCCAATACCTTTACCCTGCAAGCTTGGAGACACAAAAACGGCAGCCAACGTATTTCCATAGAGGCTATAGAACCCAGCGACTTGACCTTCAGACTCAAATACAAAGGTCTCCGATGCAGGGATGTATACATCACGCATTTCGCTAACTTTTGAATGCCAATATTCTGATCCAGCAAAGGAGTGAGCTTTAATCGAGGCTGAAAGCCAGATATCCAAAATGTGCTCAATATCTGCCTCCCGGTATTCACGAATCATCTAGATGTTCCTAATGATAGTCATCGGCGCCAAAGCGTTACTGAAAAGCTGCCTAGCCCTAGGATAGGTGAGTTATAGTCAAATCTGGTGGATGGCAGTCAGGCGGCAGTCCTGTCTGATTGATCGGTTACCTGCTCCCCATCCTGAAACCGGACGTTGTTCAC
>NZ_JBNNIW010000094.1:0-3066 GCF_050269715.1 Halomonas sp. NPDC076908
GCAGGTATTCACACCGCAAATACGGCTGCTGGGAGTCGGTGCCAGCAACCTGGGGCTTCGCGACGCTCAATCAGCACACTCATGAATAAGGCGGGGTAACCATTAGGCTAACCGAAAGTGCTGGTAGGCTGGGTGCTTAAATTAAACTGCTTATATCGTTAGGAGTATCGTGAAGCCGCACGCCGCCACCGTATCTGCTGTGTACGTAGTGAAAGAGCTAATCCCCAAACTTAATGCCGTCGAAAAGCATATTGAGCAGGCGATTAGCGTTGTCATTAGCACAAGCCAACTTCCAGCAGAAATCGAACGCTACACTAAATTACAGGCGGCGTTTCAGCTCGAACTTGCGATGATACGTATGAATCTGGAGCATTTGCTAAAACGCTACTGTCACGAGCTGGAAGCAGCGATGAACGACCCGCGCCAGGATGTGTTGCTCACGCTAGACCAACACGAAAGCGTGGCCGCTGATAGTGCTAGAGTGCTTTACCTGCGTGTACAGGCATTTCAAACCGAAGAAGCTTTATGACTGCTGATGAGCACAAGCGCGTTATAGACGAGTTGCAGGCACTGATTGATGACACCCTGCAAACGCTCAAGCGTTTTGAGGCTACTGGCATAAATGAAGAAATGACGGAGGATTACGAAAAGCTGCTGGATATTTTGGATAGCGCCGTGAAACAGCAGCGCGAGCATACGCAACTGATGCTCTCTGGGTAGGGTCCATTTTAGTTAGCTTGCAAATTTTGTGCGCTTTGGCCTATATTTTGTTGTGTTGAGCAGTTACGTAAATTGCTCATAACCATGAGATAAGGATATGGATACCCATACGCTCGTTCTAATCGTTGCGATCTGCGCGCTTTGGCTGAGCCTTACCTTTGGTTGTATTGCTACTTATTTGTTGTTGACCAGGCGAACATGGCAACTTGCCCAAGACGGTGACCATTCCCTTCAGCAACCCCCCGCGCCAACGCTAGAAGCACCTACCTTGCTCAATAAAGAACACGCTTCCTGGGAGGTGCAGGTGCTCTTTGAAAGCCCTTCGCCTGCTTTGAATAAACGCTTGAGCTTAATGCTTGCTTCTTTAAAAGCGGTGTATGAGCCGAGCACTAAGACATTCAAGGTGGCTGACGACTCCTCACGTACACCAATTCAAATTGAGAATGTGAATGCGGCGGGCCAACTGCCTTCACCAGCCGAAAGCAGCGCCAAACTTCCTCCTATTAAAGGCGTAAGCATTAAAATTACCAAAAGTAACCCGATGCTTGCTCCCAGCAAACTCCAGCTTGCTAAGTTAGCGTCGCTATCCAAAAAGCTAGCACGCCTGGGTGGCACCGTGGTGGATGCGGAGCAACAACCCATCACCAAAGCTGGTTTTAAAGCGATGATTGCCGGAAATGCGAAGGTTTAATCCAAGCTTCTTAAAATGGTTCACTAAACGATGGCCGCCCGTTGATCCCTGGATTCATAGAATAAGCACTGAACGGATGGATGAAACCCAGGACACCGAGCAACAAGCCGGTCTGCCCATGCGCCGTACTTGCCGCGCTTCGATATCCAGGGTTCGTAACTGATTGCATAGCACAACGCCGGTTGTGGCCGTGCCAACACCATCCAGCGAAACGCTAAACCCTTATTAAAGGCGGGGTCAGTGCTTATCTTCAATGCGAAGTTTGGCAATCTCGTCAACCGCTAACCCAGTCGCTTCGGCAATCTGTTCGTTACTGAGCACCCCTAGCTTTAGTAAGTTTCGAGCAGTTTTTTGGATACCCAATTGCTCACCTTCCTGACGGCCCGCCTGGCGCTCTTGCTGCGCCCAGTTTTCAAGATTTTCTGCCAGCATGTCATGCACTCAGTGCTGCGTTTCAGCACGCAGCTTTTCGATTTCTTCAACCGGTAATTCTGCGATCTCAGCGATCAGCTGATCATTCATTTCAGTACGGGCAATTAACCTGCGGGCGGCATTACGTTTATTTTCTAGTACACGCTCTTCTGCTTCTCGCAAGGTTGCTTGGCGACCTCTCTCTTCCCACTGTTCAGGCCATTTCTTAATCCGTTCTGCTAGCATGTCATGCACCTCGTGTAAATCTTGTAAATCCGTAAAGTCAGGCAGCTCTATCTCAGGTGCCCGGCTAGGTAACAGCACTCGGCGTATCCACACCACAAACGCTCGCCTTAGGCCCGTTTGCTCAGGGGCTTTAAGCCACTCCACCAACGTTCCGAGCACTGCCAGCATGTCTTGCTCATCACGGTTGTGCTCCAACCGAAAGAGTGCCGCAGCCACGTTGCGCATTTGATCCGACCAAGCGGGGTCGCTGACAATCGCGCCTTCATCAAGAAGCAGATAGGCCAAGTGTGGTCGGTAGCGCTCAAGGCCGCCGGGTACTCGTTCGACAAGATCAGCCACGTTTTGTGCCGCTTTCCAACGTTTCTCTCCATTGTAGAGTACTATGGGCAACACCGGTGGCAGCTTGCCGCTAGGGGTAAAGGCGTGTTGACGAATCAAGTCCTGATACAGCAGCCCCAGGTACGTCATGATTCGCACGGCCATGTGCTCATCTTCGGAAGATTGAAACTCTAATAGCAAGTAGACATAGAGCCAGTCGTCACCCCAGCGTACCCGCCAAATAATATCATCCTCACGATCACGCAGATCTTCGGTGACGTAGGAGCCGCTCACCTTTTCCAGCGTCGAGAAATCAAGCTGCTCAACCCAAGCTTCCTTGACGAAGCCCGTCAGCAGGTCTTTGACCATTTCGGGGTGCGAAAACAGTAATTTGTAGCTATGGTCGTGGCGATTGTGGATTTTAGTGGCCATGCGGGCTCCCATCTCAATATCCTTATTTTACCACAACACCTCATTAACCAGCTTCAAGCGCTCATTGATGACCCTCAAGCCTTGATGGCCTGATCGGCTTAAGCACGTTTTTTTGTCGTTTGCTAAAGCTATGGCTGCTTAGACCGTTAACTACTAAGTGGTTATGCAAAAGTTATCGAGTTACTTTTTCCGTAATTATCACATACGTTTTTGACCGCTTCACAGAGCTTGTCGAACGAACTGTAGGC
>NZ_JBNNIW010000095.1:0-2651 GCF_050269715.1 Halomonas sp. NPDC076908
CCTCTTGAATCAGATTCTTGGCGGAATGCACTGATTTTTATAGAGAATACCATCCGCTATCTTCGTTTTCAGGCCTGCCTCATGAATAAGCCGGGGTTAATTAAACCTATGAAGTAACAGCATATTGCTGCTCTGAGCACGACTGCGTATATCGCTTCACAAACGAGCTGACTGTTGACACCTGAAATCAACCCTTCTATATTCCGTCTATGGAATAAGGCATGAGTGTATGGATCAAGGGCTAGACGCTTTATTAGAGCTCAATGGTACTCAGTACGGCATCTAAGGTGCTGAAGTTATTCTATGAATCCAGGGGGCAAGTTTGAGGTGCAGCGAGTCAATGTAACACTGAACATTCCCCATGGAATAAAGTACAGCTTAACCCTGCATCATAAGAGTGGGATCACCGCCATTATCGCAGCGTTGTCAGTGATTACTTCTTTGATTCTGCGGCTCAGTTGATTGAAGATTTTTGGAAAGATGTCGATGAAATACTCCAAGAGGAAGGTATATGAAAACCATCAAGATTGGCATCATGAACCGTGATGAGTTTCGTCAGCGCACGATCTCAATTGCCAAAGGCCTCTATAAGCCTACTGCTGATGACCCAAAAGTATGGTTCGATAGCGTCGAGTCCATGTCTCGCCTGCTGAATACGAAAAATCTTGAACTTCTTAAAACGATTCGCCAATGCAAGCCGCTATCATTGGGGGAGCTTGCTGAAATAACCGGGCGTCGCAAAGAAAGCTTGAGCCGTACCATTAAGAAGATGGGCGATTATGGCTTGATAGAAATCAAAGAAGGCCCCCGGCATGCCAAGATGCCTGTTGTTATTGCCGATAGTTTTGAGGTCAAGTTAATGTGAAGGCAGTGAAAAATGGGCATGTTTTCATAGCGGTATACTGCTTCAAATAACGGCGTCTAGCCCCTTACGCTCAATTAAATTCAACAGCTTTAAAGATGGCCCACTCGGCTTTTTATCTCCCGACTCCCACTTTTGAACGGTCGATGGGCTGGTATTGAGCACAGCAGCGAATACCGCTTGGCTTACATGCACATGCTCACGCAATGCCTTGATTTTTAGTGGTGAAAGTTCATGCACATCAAGGTGGCACAGTGCTTCAAACTCACCCATACGCCGCTTACTGATTAAGCCTGCATTATGCAGCCCACTAACCGTTTCGTGCATTTCTTTTAAAATGCGGCTATCACGTTTTGTCATTACATATCTCCACGATCTCACCAGCCACTTGAGCTGTTAAGAGCTGCTGGTCATCAAAGCAGTAACGCCTTTGCCACCTCCTGGAAGAGTTCCATTTCATCTTTATCAATGGTGGCACGCTCATTCTTGCTGAAGCCAAATATAAAGAACCAACGATCAGCCATTTTGGTGGCGACGATAGTTCTTGCGCCACCGCGCTTACCACGCCCTGGCAAGGCCACCCGCTTCTTAACGATATCGCCACCTAAATTGGCATCAATAAGCCCCTGACTCATCTCAGCGACAGCACCACACACAAAGCGGCATCAACGAGGTTGGCTTTTTTCATCCAAACTTGGAGACTATAAAATATAGCTGAGAGAAGATAAACGGAAGTAACCCCCAACCAGCCTCAGTGTATCTAGCTTTTTAGAAAATCGATAAAATCTTGTGATGTGCTAAATGAGTATTTAACGTCCGAAGGAGCATTTATATACCGATATTCTAAAACTACTTCTCCACCTTCAGCCAAATGTTTTTCTATTGCCTCTTTTATATGAGGAATACTTTTCATATCAGCCATTTAATTACGCAAATCATCAAGAAAAACGTGTAATTTCATTTTCTAAATACCATTTATTTTCATTAAATAAAAACGGGGCCTTTCGGCCCCGTTAGATATCGATCAATCAGCTTAAAAGATAACCAATTAACCCAGCAGAGAAAGAACTGACTGCGGGATCTGGTTGGCCTGGGCCAGTACAGAAGTACCGGCCTGCTGCAGGATCTGTGCACGCGTCATGTTGGCTACTTCAGCCGCGTAGTCAGCGTCTTCGATGCTAATAGACCACCAGTGTGATCAGCCAACATTAAGGTGGGTAGATGAGTTTTATGGTCTTTTAATTACCCACAAGTCAGTGGTGCGTTTGGATTCGCAGCTTCTCAAGACGCTCACCATCGCTACCGGTTGCCACGTCCTTCAGACCCAAGTCGATGCCGACAGCGCCTTGGCCGGTCGAGGGCTGGACATCGATCTCGACCACCACGTTGAAGTACCACCGGCCCCGAGCATCCTCGTTGAAGCTGGTCGACCGGAACGTGTATTGGCTCAGTCCGTAGCTGTCCCAGACCTTGAAGTAGCTACCGTTGTGGAACACTTGCCCGCTCTTCCATTTGGCGGCGCCTGTGTTAACCGGAATCCAGCCAAGGGAGCGGCGTGCACCTCGCGATTTACGCCATGTCAGGCGCGACTTTTTGAACTGCTCGCGGCGGGTGGCGTATTCCCGTGCGACTTCCTGCAACGTCTGGCTATGCAGGCCCAGGTCTTTTCCCGCGCCCTTGGTATATGGGTGCATTGATCTTGCCCAGTAACGATGGACACCTCAAGAATGTAATACACTGCAACGAGGTGAACCATGGCAAGATCGACGACATCAATGAAGAAAAAATC
>NZ_JBNNIW010000096.1:0-2638 GCF_050269715.1 Halomonas sp. NPDC076908
TGCGTATTCCGCCCTATCGTGACCGCCCATTCCGTTTGAACGTGACCGTCTGTTCTGGATGATGGTGACCGCGCATTCCGTTTTATCGTGACCGATTTTGGGCAGTTTTCCGGAATCGCCGGTCACGTTGCCGGAATCATCGGTCACGTTCCCCCGGAATCACATCCAACACGCTGGAATTCTTCAACTTTATTCGGCATACCCTTCTTTTTCATCACGAGGAAGTGCGGATGCCGGCTGCGAGGATTTCCATGCGACAGATCATCGAGGTCTTGCGCCTCAAGCACGAAGTAGGCCTGAGCCACGACCGCATTGCCCGCGCCTGTGGTCTCTCCAAAGGCGTGGTCGGCAAGTACGTCAGCCAGGCCCAGGCGAAGGGCATCACTTGGCCGTTGCCCGAGGATGCTGATGAGGCCTGGCTGGAAGTACGGCTGTTCCCCGTCAAGGCACCGCCCTCACGCTTTGCCGAGCCGGATTACTTCCAGGTCCACCAGGAACTCAAGACCAAGGGCGTTACCTTGCAACTGCTCTGGGCCGAGTACACGGAACGCCACGGCGACAAGGCCTACCGCTACAGCCAATTCTGCCACCACTACCGGCTCTGGCGGGGGCGGCAACGGCGCAGCATGCGCCAGGTTCACCGAGCCGGCGAGAAGGTCTTTATCGATTACTGCGGACCGACCGTGCCGGTGGTGGACCGGAGCACCGGAGAGATGCGTCAGGCCCAGGTCTTTGTCGCCGTGCTTGGCGCCTCCAGCTACACCTTCGCCGAGGCCACCGGGAGCCAGAGCCTGCCGGACTGGATCGCCTCCCACCAACGGATGCTGACGTTCTTCGGCGGGGTGCCGGCACTGCTGGTTCCGGACAACCTCAAGGCAGCGGTCACCAAGGCGGACCGTTACACCCCGAAGATCAACGAGACTTACGCTGAACTGGCTGCTCACTATCAGACGGCGGTGCTGCCCGCGCGTCCCTACAAGCCCAAGGACAAGGCAAAGGCTGAAGCCGCCGTGCTGTTGGTCGAGCGCTGGATCCTGGCCCGGTTACGGCACCAGACGTTCTTCTCTCTGGCCGAGTTGAACGCCGCCATCGCCGCGTTGTTACCAGCGCTGAACCAACGCCCGTTCCAAGGACGGACAGAGAGTCGTCAAAGCCTGTTCGATGCCCTCGACCGACCGGCACTACGACCACTCCCCGCCACGCCCTACACCTACGCCGAGTGGCGTAAGGCACGGCCGGGTATCGACTATCACATCGAGATCGAGAAGCGGCTATACAGCGTGCCCCACGCCCTGGTGGGGGTGAAGCTGGACGTTCGGGTGACCGACACCTCCGTGGAGGTCATGCACAAAGGGCAGCGAGTGGCGCTACATCCTCGTCATGGTAAGGGCCGCTTCGCCACCCTGACTGAACACATGCCTAAATCGCACCAGGCCCATCAGAACTGGTCACCGGGACGGTTCCTGAACTGGGCCAATGACATCGGCCCCGGCACGCTGGGCGTGGTGCAGAAGCAGCTCAAGGATCGGCCTCATCCGGAACATGGTTACCGCGCCTGCCTGGGACTTCTGAACCTTAGTCGGCGCTACAGTCGTGATCGCCTGGAGCAGGCCTGTGCCCGGGCGCTGGCCATCCACTCCGCCAGTTACCAGAGCATCACCTCGATCCTGAAGCAGGGGCTGGATCAGTTACCGCTGCCGTTGGTCGAGGAGCCACCGGAACTGACCGAGCTGCCGGTTCACACCAACGTTCGCGGCCCCCACTACTACCACTGATCCCGGAGAAACGTATGCTAACGCACAACACCCTCGATACCTTGCGCCACCTCAAGCTGACGGGCATGGGCGATGCCCTGGAACAACAACGCGCCCAACCGGAAACCCACGACCTGGCGTTCGAGGAACGCCTGGCCCTGTTAGTGGATCGGGAGGTGCTGCACCGGGAAAACCGTCGGCTGGACCGGCTGCTCAAGGCCGCCCGCCTGCGCGTGCCGGCGTGCATCGAAGACATCGATTACCGTCATCCCCGGGGACTGGAACGCTCGCGTATGGCGGGCCTGGCGAGCAGCGACTGGATCCGCCAGTCCCTGAACCTGTGCATCACCGGGCCTACCGGTTGCGGCAAGACCTGGCTGGCCTGTGCCCTGGGCAATCAGGCCTGCCGGCAAGGCCTCTCGGTGCGCTACCTGCGAGTGCCGCGCCTGTTCGAGCAGGTGCGCATCGCGCACGGTGATGGTAGCTACGGTCGGCTGATGAACCAGTTGCTGAAGACCAACCTGCTGATCCTGGATGACTGGGGCATGCAGAAGATCACGGCGCAGCAGCGGCAGGACCTGATGGAAGTAATCGAAGACCGACACGGGCGGGGCTCCACCCTCATCGCCAGCCAGTTACCCACGGAGCACTGGCATGACTACATCGGCTCCGCCACGCTGGCAGACGCCATCATGGATCGGCTCCTGCACGGCGCTCACCGACTCAATCTGAAAGGGGAATCACTGAGAAAAACCAACGCACAAAAAACGGAATCGGTTGACCCATCGTGACCGCTCAGCGTACAAAACTCTCTCCAGCGTGAAGGCCGTGTGCAAATCGATCACGATCACCGGAATGACCGGTCACGTTCGCCGGAATACGCA
>NZ_JBNNIW010000097.1:0-2615 GCF_050269715.1 Halomonas sp. NPDC076908
AGATCAAACCGCTCGGTGCCTGGCAAAAGCTTACGCGCAGGACGACAGACCACTCGACGCTTTTCTCGCTGACGTTGGGCGTGCCGGGCACAGTAACCGTTCTGGGCCATTTGGTTACGGCGTATTTCACGAGATATGGTTGAAGGAGCTCGCCCCAAGAGCTGGGCAATATGCCGAAGGCTCATCCCTTGGGCTTGACCCACTTGGATGCTGGCACGTTCTTCACTGCTGAGTTCGAGGTAAGACATGGGACAACACCTTAGCGAAATGCTCAGGTGTTGCACTCAGTTTCTGCGGCCAAGCATTTTCAAAGCGCTACAGCTATTCTATAAATTCAGGTTATTCAAGGCGATCCATCAATATTATGACGAGAAAAATACTAAGTTTAAAAACGAAGAAACAGATAGATACCAAGCCCGCCGACGAAGTTGAAGATCAATTCCCTAATGATCCCGAAAAACGTTTTTTAAATGGCATCGCTATTCATCCTTCCCCACGCATTTATTTAGAGCCTGGTTCTAAGCAGCGTACTGTGCGAATGATGGATTTGATTACGCCCATTGGGATGGGGCAGCGTGGGTTGATTGTTGCGCCGCCAGGCTCTGGCAAAACGACGATGTTAAAACATATCTGTCAGGCCGTGGCAGAAGCTCATCCTGATATAAAGCTGTATGCCTTGCTGATTGATGAGCGCCCTGAAGAAGTGACCGATTTTAAGCGCAGTGTGTCGGCAGAAGTACATGCATCGTCTTCAGACGAGAGCTACACACACCATGTAAGTATGGCCGATAAGCTTCTTGAGACGGCGCGTAGGCAAGCAGGCGAGGGTCATAATGTGATGATTTTGATCGATTCTCTTACCAGACTCTCGCGCGTTCATAATGCCGAGCAGCGAGGCAACGGTCGTACTATGTCGGGTGGGCTGGATAGCAGAGCGATGGAAATACCACGAAAACTGTTTGGCGCTGCAAGAAAGATCGAAAACGGCGGATCGCTCACCATTCTGGCCACCGTGCTGGTGGATACGGGAAGCCGTATGGATCAGGTGATTTTCGAGGAGTTCAAGGGCACGGGCAATATGGAACTCGTGTTATCCCGGGATGTGGCAAATCAACGGATTTTCCCTGCGATAGATATTGCCAAAAGCAGTACCCGTCGCGAAGAGCTTTTGATTGATGCAAAAGATATTGAAAAAGTAAGGACATTGCGTAGAGCGTTGACAACGCTTAAGCCAGTAGAAGGCGCGCAGAAGTTGCTTGAGTTATTGGATAAATATCCTACGAATGCCGAGCTGTTAGATGCGTTTTTGCCAGCCTCGTGAAATGCCTGTAGTAAAGAAGCTCACCTTTGATTTTTTAAGAGGCGAGCTTCTTTGGTAAGGTTTAACGATTACTTTGTTTATTATAGTTTAAGTTTGACTCGGGTACTGCTTTACGAACCGGAAAGCCTGCAATCTCTTTGCGCTCAATAACGCTTTTTAATCGCCTTTCAATGGCACAAAGATTTTTAAAGTCACTCATGTCAACTAAAGAGATGGCTTCACCTGAGGCACCCGCGCGGCCGGTTCGGCCAATGCGGTGGATATATTCTTCTGGCTTAAAAGGTAAATCGTAATTCACCACACGACTCAGTTCACCAATATCCAAACCACGAGCAGCAACCCCCGTGGCGACCAAGTACTTTAGTTCGCCAGATTTGAACTGATCCAAAATCTTTTCGCGCATGGCTTGGCTTCTATCGCCATGAATGGAATCCGCTGTGATGCCGCGCTTTTCCAGTTGAGCAACGAGCTTGGCCGCATTGTGTTTTTTCTCGGTAAAAATAAGCGCCTGATCCCACTTTTGTTCGTTAATTAAGTGACTCAACAAGGCGGACTTAGTGTCTTTGTCGACGGTGATTAGCCACTGTTTGATATTTGCGGCGGCGCGGACGTTGGGAGAAATGGATATTTCAGCCGCGAGATCGGTCATCTTGCTATCTGAAAAATCGTAGGCAAGGGCCCGTACATCGTCTGTCATTGTGGCCGAAAACAGCAGGTTCTGACGTTCTTCAGGCAGGCGATCTATGATTTTCTTGATATCGTCGACAAACCCCATGTCGACCATTCTGTCCGCTTCGTCCAACACCATGACCTTAAGTTCATCAAAGTGCAGCGCACGCTGATGAGCCAAATCAAGCAATCTGCCCGGCGTGGCGACCAGAATATCCACCCCTTTGATCAGGCGCTCTTTTTGAGCGTCGGTATCCACACCGCCATACACCGCCATTGAGGTTAACTGCGTGTGCTTAGCGTATTGCGCCACACTGGCTTCGACCTGAACCGCTAACTCACGGGTGGGCACGAGAATCAGCGCACGTATGCGTTTGCCGCGTAAAGTACCCGCGTTGCTGAACTGTTCTAACAGCGGCAGTACAAAGGCGGCGGTTTTACCTGTACCTGTTTGTGCGGTGGCGATTAAGTCGTTACCCGAAAGAATGGCAGGAATCGCTTGTTTCTGGATGGGCGTTGGCGTTTGGTAACCTAGCCCGGATTTCTCACAGGGTATAAAAGAAAGCGGCTGAAAGTGCTATGATTTCAAGAACCTAACCAATCCATCAAGCACCAACAGCCGCTT
>NZ_JBNNIW010000098.1:0-2612 GCF_050269715.1 Halomonas sp. NPDC076908
ATCCACTCGTGTTGGTTGAGATCTTGGTCGTGATCAATCAACAGGATACGCCACCCTTCCTACCTCCTCCCATACACCAGACTTGAGCTTAACTCTGACGTCGTTGGTGATCTCCTGAATACGCGCTAAATCCTCCTCGGGAAGCTGATGAATTGCTATACCGGCATCAAGAAACTTCTGGGTAGCTTCGGTTGATTCCCGCTCGGACCATGCCAATGACCAAGCCATGGTAGCCATGGTGGCGGTCTTCAGTTTCTCTTGCGTCTGTTCGGAAAGGGCATCCCAGGCATCTTTATTGATCATTACCCCAAAAACGCTAGCAGACTGGTGCCAACCGGGAACGGACCAATGGTTGGCCACTTCAGCAAAGCCAGCGGAGTAATCCACCCCAGGCGAAGAAAACTCACCCGCATCGACCACACCGCGCTCAATTGCTTGGTAAACCTCACCTCCCGCCAGCGTTACCTGTGACCCGCCCAGTTTCTCAAGCACTCGCCCCTGATCGCGACCAGAAAGGCGCAACCGCTTACCGTCAATATCAGCGATGCTTTCAATCGGTGTGCGGCCCATAAAACCTGATTCATTATTGAGAATGCCGTAGGGCAAATAGACCATATTGAACTGGCCGTAGACTTCCTGATAGAGCTCCCAGCCGCCCCACTGGTTAATCCAATTAAGATAGTCAGCGGCGTTAAATAAACTCGGCGTGGAGGCCAATGGAGAGAAAGCGGGGCTGACCCCTGCCCAGTAACCGGGCCAGTCACCAGCGGCCTCAATACTGCCGGTCTCGGTGGCATCGAACACTTCCGTGCCAGGCATCAGGGTACCGCCAGCGCGGAAGTTAATTTCAAGCTCGTCACCAGCCAGTTGATTGACCAATTCCACCCAGTGGCGGTCGACTTCAATGAGCGCAATATTGTCTGGCCAGGTGGAGGTCATGGTCCACTGCTCCTGCGCATGGGCGAAAGTGCTAATGGATGCCAGTGCTATACCGGCGGCGATGCCAGTCAGTGTGAGGGTGCGCTGAGTTTTCATATTGTTTCCTGCCTTATCAAAAGTAGCTTGAATCAGTTTATTGTTGGGTAGAAATCAGGCGTTACGGTTGTTTAGTCTTTTAAGGAATCAATGAGGCGATTGCTCAGATTCTTGCGCACGTTCTCCGCTTTTTCTGGGGGCCAGTTTTGCAGTCCCTTTCCACTTTCCATGCCTAAGAAGCCTTGTTTAATAAGGTCTTCAATCATGGGTCTTGGGGATTGCTCATTACAAAGATGAGGAAAAATAAATTGATGAACTTGCTGAATAAGTTTAAGCCCCACTAAATCTGCATTTTCCATGGGACCAAGAAAAGGCATGCGCATACCGAAGCTATTCTTGACCACAGTATCAATTGTTTCGGCATCACATACCCCCGTTGAGACCAGGTATAAAGCTTCACGCCACATAGCATGTTGAAGCCTATTACCAATAAATCCCGGCACATCTTGAAAAACTTTTACAGGCTGCTTCCCTATACTCAGCATCAAATCGAAAGTCGCTTCAAAAACAGCATTGTCAGTGAAAGGTGTCTTTATAACCTCAACCAGCGGAATCAAATGGGGTGGGTTCCACCAATGTGTACCAACAAGCCGTGATCGCACTGGCCCACTTAGTTTTTCACCAATATCAGTAATAGGTATAACAGAAGTATTACTTGCCAGAATTGCATGTTCAGGAGCTAGCTCTGCCAACAAAGCGAACAACGCTTGCTTTAAGGAAAGGTTTTCAGTGACAGCTTCAATTATAAAGCCAGCTGACAAGGCAGCGCTGGCAACATCTGAACATAACTTTATATTATCGAGTATCGGTTCAGGTTCTACGCCCAGTTGGCGAAGATTCCTCTCAACAAGCAGTGGCGCAAGCTCAAGCGTATTCTTGTCAACATCAAACAAAGAAACCGGGTGCCCAGCCTGGGCGAACGTTTGCGCAATTCCGTGCCCCATTAGGCCGGCGCCAACAACACATACTTTGGCAGGAGTGTTCATGGAAATCCTTATTATAGGGCTTTGGAAGCCTTGTTTTGTTGCGCTACTCTACAAAGGTATCCTCGCCCTGAGGAAGGTCGAAAGCGGCCTTAAAGAGGCCTTTTTCGGACATTCAAAAAAGATTCATGATGATAAAAACTCAACCTAAACTGCTGAATAAAAAGATTTATTCACCCTATAAAATTGCGGCTTTAGTGACCACGGCCACAGAGCAGGGAATTGCGGCTGGCGTGATATTGAAAGGGATTAGATTAAGTCAGGAAGCACTGCTGCACCCAGGCACACTGGTTTCGATAAAGCAGTATATCGACGCTTGCGAGAACGCTATCGAAGCAGGTGTAAACTTTTCAACGCCTTTTGAGACTGGCACTAAACTGCATTTAACTGCATATGGAATGTATGGATACGCTCTTCTTTCAAGCCCGACCATAAGGGACTACTTCAATTTTGGAGTAAAATACCACCCCTTAGCTACGCCAACATTAAATATGACATGGACCTGAATCCGTGAAGCCGGCGCCGACACTTTCCCTATCACCGCCAGCGAGCACTTTTTGATCCTTCGCCCCGTGCAAGTTGGCTTTCGCAAGC
>NZ_JBNNIW010000099.1:0-2363 GCF_050269715.1 Halomonas sp. NPDC076908
GCTGATCAGAAAGCTCGTAACGGCCTGTCATATCGCCCTCCTGCTCAATGAACAGAGAGAGCGTAACATTTATGACTTTTCAGACAGAACCTAGGTACAGTTATCTCGACCTTTCCTGCATCTCTATATATGAGGCGTGTGGGCCGCCGCCGTGGATTTATCACCGGCGCAAGTGTTGGTGGTGTAGCGGGGGGCTTGCTGAGCTTTGTCGCGATTTTGTTAGAGATGTTTTGGCTTTTCTGTCTGGGTAATTTACTTCTTGGCTTGTACCAAGGCTTTGCCATGTACTACCGTTTTGCTGCTGCAGATGTGGCAAGTCCAGCCTTTCGCAGCCGTGCGATCTCATTCGTCATGGCTGGCGGCGTGGCTGCTGCCTTCCTTGGTCCTTGGAACGCTACTGCTGCAACTGACTTAGTTGCTGGTGTGCCCTTAGGTGGGCCATATCTTGTAATTGCTACTCTAGCTTTACTGTCCATTGGTCTTTTAACCCAGCTCAGAGCACAGCCCAGTAGTGTCCTAAGCCCGGACATGATCTCTCGTTCAGGAGGAACTATTTGGCTCCAGGCGAGCTTTATGCTTGCAGTATTTTCCAGTGCAGTTGGATATTCGATAATGATGGTGGTAATGACAGCCACTCCACTTGCGATGCTTGCCCAAGGCTTTTCGATGTCGGAAGTATCTTTCATCATGCAATGGCATGTGCTTGGCATGTTTGCGCCGTCATTTTTTACTGGCAGCTTAATAGCTTTTTTTGGGGTGGCGCGTATTCTGTTGGTAGGTGCGCTCTTGGTAACTAGTGCCGTATTAACTCCTAACCTTGGCGATGGTTTGACACACTATTGGTCGGCTTTACTCCTGTTGGGAGTCGGGTGGAACTTTCTATTCATAGGTGGCAGTGCGCTGCTCTCGACAGTCCATTCTGAAGACGAACGAGGCAAGGTTCAGGGCATCAATGATCTGGTGATCTTTTCACTTGTAGCAGCTAGCTCATTAACATCTGGTGCTTTGCTTTATCAATTCGGCTGGAAGGTGCTAAATCTCATCATGTTGCCTCCAGTTCTTCTCGTGGTTTTCGCCACTATTTGGTACATGATGCGTGAAAGGTCATAGCTGTTAAAAATTTCATTGAATGTTGGCTTGGCAGTAGATTTTACTTCATGGAGGATTTTTGAAATTTCCACTCCAATAAATTTTTTTTAATATGGGTGATGAAAGTCAAATTTGTTCAATGATGATTGTCGGGAAGAAATTATGGAGCTTTAGCTAGGCGGCTGTAAAGAGTTGTAATATTTCACTCTAAAGTGTTATGTCGACATAATTCTTCAATGAAGCAGTCTGCCGCTTTTATTAAATGGCGCCCTGGTTTTTTGCAGATTATTGTAAAGCATTTTTGTACTTCGCATTCATTTATGTTAATAGATGCTAGCCTGGTGTCATGGTTGTTTTTTGTCACGCAAAAGTGAGGTAATATTGTGACGCCATTAGAGTCTTCTATGTAATGCTTGATCATTTCGATACTGTCCAGTTCGAATCTTATGTTCAACTCGAATCCAAGTTTTTGTGTTGCAGCTGTGATCAATTGACGTGTTAAAAACTCAGGGTTTAATATTGTTATTTCATGACCTTCAAGTTCTTTTAAGCTGATGTTCTTCTTTAGAGCTAGTGAATGATTTCTTGGCGTGACAACTGTTAGTCTGGTATCAAAATATTTGATGGCTTCTATGTCGCTTGGTATTTTGGTGTCCATTACAATGCCAAAGTCAATGCCGCCAGATCGGATGGTTTCATAAACAGAGTCGCTTCCTAATATCTTCCCATTAAAATGTACATTTTTATGGGAGTTATTGAATGATTTTATGCTTGGGAAGAGCCAGTCTTTAGCGACACCTTCAATTGTAGCGTACTGAATGGTTCCAGATAATGTTCCATTCATTTCGTCAATTCTTGATCTTGCGATTTCCATTTCTCTAATTGTTTTTTCCATGTGGTGCGCTAAGATTTTTCCTTCCTCGGTAAGCTGGATTCCAGATGCTAGTCTGTCAATTAGTTTTGCCTTAAAGATATGCTCTAGGTTGGCTATCTGTTTGCTAATAGCAGAGGGGCTGACATGAAGTAACTCGGCTGCTTTGCGAACTGACCCGACCTTGGATACTGTTAAAAAATACTTGTATATGGTTATATGCATAATTATGGCCTTGTGGGGTGGTCCTGATGTCCTGCTGTATGCCCGCTGGGCATAAGAATTAACCAGCAGTGCGATTTTGAAAGTGGGCGGATGCAGACACTGAGTGCAACACACTCATTGGATGGTTGACGGGCTTTCATGATACTTGGCCATCAGTTCGCTCATCACTTCTATCGGA
>NZ_JBNNIW010000100.1:0-2055 GCF_050269715.1 Halomonas sp. NPDC076908
GTCGCCATCATCCGGCTTAGGCTGGAATATTGTGCTCAGCCTGGGTAACGGCGTCGAGCTACGGCTGAGCCAGAACGGATGATCGGGCTCGATAGCCAGGCGCGCATCTGGCTATGTACCGAACCCACAGACATGCGCAAATCCTTCCGGGGCCTGAGCGCCCTGGTTCGGAATCAGTTGAAGCACGACCCGCTCAGTGGCCAGTATTTCGTCTTCGTCAATCGTCGCAAGACCCAGATGAAGATGCTGTACTTCACCGCCACCGGTTATTGCCTGTGGGCCAAGCGCCTGGAGCAGGGCCAGTTCCGGGTGCCGTTATCCGCCTCCGGGCAGCGAGCCCTGACCCTGACGGATCTGCAACTGCTGATCGATGGCATCGAGGTGCAGAAATATCGCCAGTTCAAGCGTTTTCGAGGGGTATAGAAGGCCGACTTTCGATATAATATCGGCCATGAATTCAACCGCTTCCGCTCCTTCTTCCAATGCACCTTCCTACTCGGCTCTGGCCGAGGAGAATGCCGTGTTGCGGGAGCAGTTGGGAGCCCAGGCAGAAGCGATTCGTCAGCTGACGCATCAACTGGACTGGTTCAAAAAGCAGCTGTTCGGTCCGAAATCCGAGAAGCAGGTGTTCGATCTTCCCGGGCAGGACAGCTTGTTCCAGCCAGAGGAAGCGCCGCTACCGGCGCCGCCTGCTGACGAAGAAGAACGCCCCATCAAGGCCTATCAGCGTGGCACCGGCAAGAAGCAGCGCGACGATGGCTGCCTGAACGACACCGGTCTGCGCTTTACCTCTGATGTGCCGGTGGAAGTCATAGAGTATCTGCCGCCAGAGCTGACAGGGCCGGAGGCCGATCAGTACGAAGTAATCGGCAGTAAGACCACCTACCGGCTGGCCCAGCGGGCCTCCAGTTACGTGGTGCTGAAGGTGGAGCGCCCGGTGTTCCGGCGCAAGGGGAGTGACAAGCCCATCACCACGCCGGCCCCGTTCAACGTGCTGGACAACAGCCTGGCCGATGTCAGTCTGCTGGCCGGGTTGCTGGTGGACAAGTTCCAGTTCCACCTGCCGCTGTACCGTCAGCACCAGCGCATCCAGCAAGCCGGTATCACAATCAGCCGCAGCACCCTGACCAATCTGGTCAAGCGCGTGATCGACCTGCTTCGGCCCATTGTGGATGCCCAGACCGACAACGTGCTGCGCAGTCGGGTGCTGGCCATGGATGAAACGCCGATCAAGGCCGGTCACCAGGGTCGGGCGGGCCCGCAAAAAGGCAAGTTGAAATCCGGCTGGTTCTGGCCGTTATACGGCGATGCCGACGAGGTGGTGTTCACCTACTCGAACAGCCGTGGGCGTGCCCACATCGAAGCCATCCTCAGCGAATCGTTCAACGGCACGCTGATCAGTGACGGCTACGCGGCCTATGCCCGCTACGCTGCTGCCCAAGAGAACGTCACCCACGCCCAGTGCTGGGTGCATAGCCGCCGTTATTTTATCGAGGCGCAGAAGGATCACCCGGAAACCGTCACCGAGGCCCTGCAACGAATCGCAGCGCTGTACCGGAATGAAGAAACCATCAGAACCCACGGGCTGACTGGCGAGAAGAAACGTCAGTACCGGTTGGAACACTCGAAACCGGTCGTTAGCGGCTTCTTCCAGTGGTGCCGGGATCAGTTGGCGTCAGGCGGCCTGGTGCCGAGCGATCCACTGACCAAAGCTCTGAACTACGTGCTCAGCCGGGAAGCCAGCCTGAGCGTATTCCTGGAAAACCCAGACGTGCAGCCAGACACCAACCACCTCGAGCGGGCACTACGCCCCATTCCCATGGGCAAGAAAAACTGGATGTTCTGCTGGACTGAATTGGGGGCGGAACACCTGGGCATCATCCAGAGTCTGATCAGCACCTGCAAGCTGCACAATATTACCCCCTACACTTACCTGGTGGACGTGCTGCAACGCATCAGCCAGCATCCGGCCAGTGACGTCAGCGACCTGACGCCTCGTCTCTGGAAAACCCGGTTTGCCGACAATCCGCTACGGGCGCTGATCGATCCACGCCA
>NZ_JBNNIW010000101.1:0-1927 GCF_050269715.1 Halomonas sp. NPDC076908
GCGATCACCACGGTGTGGTTCATGACTGGGGTGAAGTCGTAACAAGGTAGCCGTAGGGGAACCTGCGGCTGGATCACCTCCTTAAACGATGCGTCGCACGTCAGTAAGCGTCCACAATGAATTACCTGATCAAGCAATAGAGCAAACGGTAGTTAATTTAGTTGCTGCAGATTCTCAAAATCTGTAATGACTGAATAACCGGGTCTGTAGCTCAGTTGGTTAGAGCGCACCCCTGATAAGGGTGAGGTCGGCAGTTCAAGTCTGCCCAGACCCACCAAATTTGCGTGATATGTCGTTGCTTCACTACTCGCATAGCAGGCTATGCGTCGCACTGAAGCACCTAGTCTCACACAAATTATATTTTATTCATCATCGCGTTATTTTATGACTCGCATAGCAGGCCATGCGTCGCCATAAAATGCCTTGTTCTGAATAAAATTACCCGGAAAAGTTATGTGTTAATGGGGCCATAGCTCAGCTGGGAGAGCGCCTGCCTTGCACGCAGGAGGTCAGCGGTTCGATCCCGCTTGGCTCCACCATTATGTTACTATCCTAGATTAACCTTAAATACCGTTTGTGAATGTTTCGTGACTACTGATAAGTCGCTGTGTTGTTGAAATTATCGTTGTAACTATTGTTATAACTACAGCACGTCGCTTTATCACTGTTCATTGAACAGCTGCTCTTTAACAATGTATATCATGCTGACAAGAACACTTCTTACGAAGTGCTCTTAAATTGTGATACGTCTCAAGCGTATCCGGCAAAATGAAACGTTATCATTGCGAGTCCAGACTCCTTCGGGTTATAGGGTCAAGCAATGAAGCGCACACGGTGGATGCCTAGGCAGCCAGAGGCGATGAAAGACGTGGTAGCCTGCGATAAGGCTCGGTGAGGTGGCAAACGACCTGTGACCCGGGCATTTCTGAATGGGGAAACCCACCCTGCATAAGCAGGGTATCCCACACTGAATACATAGGTGTTGGGAGGCGAACCGGGGGAACTGAAACATCTAAGTACCCCGAGGAAAAGAAATCAACCGAGATTCCCCCAGTAGCGGCGAGCGAACGGGGACCAGCCCTTAAGCATGTGACTGATTAGACGAACGCGCTGGGAAGCGCGGCCATAGTGGGTGATAGCCCCGTAGTCGAAAATCTGATCATGTGAAATCGAGTAGGTCGGGGCACGTGAAACCTTGACTGAATATGGGGGGACCATCCTCCAAGGCTAAATACTCCTGGCTGACCGATAGTGAACCAGTACCGTGAGGGAAAGGCGAAAAGAACCCCGGAGAGGGGAGTGAAATAGATCCTGAAACCGTGTGCGTACAAGCAGTGGGAGCAGACTTGTTCTGTGACCGCGTACCTTTTGTATAATGGGTCAGCGACTTATTTTCAGTGGCGAGCTTAACCGTATAGGGGAGGCGTAGGGAAACCGAGTCTTAACTGGGCGACCAGTCGCTGGGAATAGACCCGAAACCGGGCGATCTATCCATGAGCAGGTTGAAGGTTGAGTAACATCAACTGGAGGACCGAACCAGGATCTGTTGAAAAAGATTTGGATGACTTGTGGATCGGAGTGAAAGGCTAATCAAGCCCGGAGATAGCTGGTTCTCCTCGAAAGCTATTTAGGTAGCGCCTCACGTATCACCGCCGGGGGTAGAGCACTGTTTCGGCTAGGGGGTCATCCCGACTTACCAACCCGAGGCAAACTCCGAATACCGGTGAGTGCAGCGTGGGAGACACACAGCGGGTGCTAACGTCCGTTGTGAAAAGGGAAACAACCCAGACCGTCAGCTAAGGCCCCGAAATCCTGGTTAAGTGGGAAACGAGGTGGGAAGGCTCAGACAGCTAGGAGGTTGGCTTAGAAGCAGCCATCCTTTAAAGAAAGCGTAATAGCTCACTAGTCGAGTCGGCCTGCGCGGAAG
>NZ_JBNNIW010000102.1:0-1893 GCF_050269715.1 Halomonas sp. NPDC076908
TCGTGCAGCTTGCAGGTGCTGATCAGGCTCTGGATGATGCCCAGGTGTTCCGCGCCCAGTTCGGTCCAGCAGAACATCCAGTTTTTCTTGCCCATTGGAATGGGGCGTAGCGCCCGTTCCAGGTGGTTGGTGTCTGGCTGCACGTCCGGGTTTTCCAGGAACACGGTCAGGCTCGCTTCGCGACCGAGCACGTAGTTCAGGGCCTTGGTCAGCGGGTCGCTGGGCACGAGGCCGCCTTGTGCCAACTGATCCCGGCACCACTGGAAGAAGTCGCTGACCACCGGTTTCGAGTGATCCAACCGGTACTGGCGTTTCTTCTCGCCAGTCAGCCCCTGGGTTTTGGTGGCCTCTTCATTCCGGTACACCTTGGCGATCTGTTGCAGCGCGTTGGTGACTGTCTCCGGGTGATCTTTCTGTGCCTCGATAAAATAACGGCGACCATGCACCCAACATTGGGCATGGGTGACGCTCTCCTGAGCGGCAGCGTAGCGGGCATAGGCCGCGTAGCCGTCACTGATCAGGGTGCCGCTGAACGATTCGCTGAGTACTTCTTCGATATGGGCACGCCCACGGCTGTTCGAGTAGGTGAACACCACCTCGTCGGCATCGCCGTATAACGGCCAGAACCAGCCGGTTTTCATCTTGCCCTTTTGCGGGCCGGCCCGGCCCTGATGACCGGCTTTGATGGGCGTTTCATCCATGGCCAGCACCCGACTGCGCAGCACATTGTCGGTCTGGGCATCCACGATGGGTCGCAACAGGTCGATGGCACGCTTGACCAGGTTCGTCAGGGTGCTGCGACTGACGGTGATACCGGCCTGCTGGATGCGCTGGTGTTGACGATACAGCGGCAGGTGGAACTGGAACTTGTCCACCAGCAGCCCGGCCAGCAGGCTGACGTCGGCCAGGCTGTTGTCCAGCACGTTGAACGGAGCCAGAGTCGTCACCGGCTTCTCGGCCCCCTTTCGCCGGAACACCGGGCGTTCGCACTTAAGCACCACATAACTGGAGGCACGCTGGGCCAGCCGGTAGGTGGTCTTGCTACCGATCACTTCGTACTGGTCAGCCTCCGGCCCGGTCAGTTCCGGTGGCAGGTGCTCAATGACCTCCATCGGCACATCGGCGGTAAAGCGCAGACCGGAGTCATTCAAGCAGTCGTCGTCCCGCTGCTTTTTGCCGGTGCCGCGCTGATAGGCCTTGATGGTGCGTTTTTCTTCGCCAGCAGGCTGCTCCGGCAGCGGTGCTTCATCGGGCTGGAACAGGCTGTTCTGGCCCGGCAGATCAAACACCTGCTTCTCGGACTTGGGGCCGAACAGCTGCTTCTTGAACCAGTCCAGCTGGCGCTGCAGGATCTGGACCTGCTCACGCAGCAGTGCATTCTCATCGGCCAGAGCCGAGGAGGACGATGCATTGGGACAAGGATCAGAAGCCGTTGAATTCATGACCGATATTATACCGGAAGTCCGTCTTCTATACCCCTCGAAAACGCTTGAACTGGCGGTATTTCTGCACCTCAATGCCATCGATCAGCAGTTGCAGATCCGTCAGGGTCAGGGCTCGCTGCCCCGAGGCAGATAATGGCACCCGGAACTGCCCCTGCTCCAGGCGCTTGGCCCACAGGCAGTAACCGGTGGTCGTAAAATACAGCATCTTCATCTGAGTCTTGCGGCGATTGACGAAGACGAAATACTGGCCGCTGAGAGGGTCGTGCTTCAACTGATTCCGGACCAGGGCACTCAGGCCCCGGAACGATTTGCGCATATCGGTGGGCTCGGTGCACAGCCAGATCCGGGCCTGACTATCGAGCCCGATCATCCGTTCTGGCTCAGCCGTAGCTCGACGCCGTTACCCAGGCTGAGCACAATATTCCAGCCTAAGCCGGATGATGGCGAC
>NZ_JBNNIW010000103.1:0-1860 GCF_050269715.1 Halomonas sp. NPDC076908
TTTGTCGCTCGGCCTTGGCGAATTTCCTCGCACGTCTTTGAGTCGGAGTGAGCTTTTTCTTAACCTTTGCCATGTCTGACCATTCTGGTGCTAACGCCTTGCATGAGGGGCGCAGTTGTAGCGGAGCCCGAAGGGCGTAGCGAAAAGTGCGTCCCACTCCATGCAATTGTTAGATGCCATTACTCGCAACACTTGCCTTCCTGTATTGGAGGGCATTTAATCGTACCAAAGCTACAAAAAACACAACAATCTCCCGCATTTGGTTTTAGGACCCTTTTGCAGGACTCGCAGTCATAGAAATATTGGCATGCGTCAGTTGGCATGGTTTCTGTTTTTTGATGACCACAGTGGGGGCATGTGATTTCCGATTGAAGCACTATGCCTGTGCTACGCATTGATTACACCTCCTGGCTTCCAAAGTGTTCCAAATGGCAGAAACCACCAGCCCAACCAGCGCAGAGTACAGTAGCCATCCCAGTAGCGAAATGTTGTAAACAACCACCAATGCACCAAAGCACACTACGGTTAAGGCTAATGGCCCGTACTTGCCATGTTTCCGAAATGACAGAAACGCGCCGAAAACTGCCAGCAGGCCGAATATTTGCACGATGTACGCAATGTACTCGGAGTAAGGCAGTAAAGCAGATAAACCGACTGTGCTGGCAACGGAAGCAAGAAACGGAAGGCAGCAAGGAGCCGCAGCGGCTACAGCTGACACACTACTTCCGACACCACCAAAACTTAGAAGGGATTCTTTCATGGCATGAGACCTTGACTATTAAGACACGGTCAGTGTAAATCCCGTACCTAAGTACGGCGTCAATTTTTTTCTTCGATCAGGCTCTCTATGATGGGGCACCCCTCATAAGGCTTGCGATCTTTGCAACTAGCAACGGCTTGCTCCAAGACGGCTTCGATTTTGGCAAGATCATTCAATTTTTCACGCACCAGCAGCAACTTCCGGTTAGCTACGCTCTCGACCTCCGCGCAATCGGATGCTGAAAGCTCAAGCAGGGAGGAAATTTCCGACAGCGTGAACCCAAGCGCTTGAGCGCGCTTGATGAAATACAGACGATCACGGTGAGACGTCGAGTAGTGCCGGTTCTCGCCGTATGGGCGCTCCGGAATATCCAGAAGCCCCCGCCGCTGATAGTAACGAACCGTCTCGACCGAAACTCCTGCACTTTTAGCAAGTTCACCTATTCTCATGATCATGGATGGCATCTAACGCCCGGCTTTAGGGCGGACTTGTAGCCGCGCAGCGGCGGAAAGGCCGTCCCAGCCCCGAAGGGGCGATAACAGCCGTTTGTTAGCCTTACTCACTGATTCGCACCATTTCGTATGCCAATACTGATTTTCCGTTATATGACGCCTCAAACTCCCCGGTAACCGTAAAGCCGTATTTATGGTACATGGATTTTGCTGGGAAGTTGCTCTTCGCCACGTATAGTTTAGTAGGAGTCCTAACCTCAGCAATCAGGTGATCGAACAACGCGCTACCAACCCCTTGGCCACGATACAACGGATGGACAAAAAGAGATCTAATTTCATTTTGGTAAATAGCACCATAGCCAAGAATACCATCGTCCTCATAAACAAAAATTTCGGACTCCATGAGATCTCGAAGTCGTTTCTCGTCCTCCTTCAGGGGCAATAACTGGAATACCTCTCGCTCAAAGCGAAGTTCGTCCAGCTTCGACAGCGAGTAAATTTCGTTCACTTTCTCAAAATCGCTTTCTTGAAATTTCCGTATCATCATAGAGGCTAACGCCTGCCGTCACCGGTGACAAAGCCAGAGCGAAGCGGAGGTTTTGGCATCCGGTGCACGGCCTGGTTATGCAGCATGTAGCGGCTTGATTC
>NZ_JBNNIW010000104.1:0-1829 GCF_050269715.1 Halomonas sp. NPDC076908
GCGCCCTTGCCAGTCGGGTTGTCTTCCCCTCAGTCGGGGTGACGACACCTTCTTTCAGGTGTCCGGGGTTGCCGGCTTCGCCGGGCAAACAAAAAACCCCGCCAATGCGTGATTGGCGGGGTCTGCTCACAACGCCACCTTTATAAGCTGGCGTTAACCACCATGCAGTCCATCCCCTGGGAGTGAAGCTCCAGGCAGGCTTGACGGGCACGCTGTTCATCCAGCGCGACTAGACGGGCGCGATAAACAGGCGTTTGCCCCTGGACAGTATCTACTTCAACACGACCACCAACACTTTGCCCGATGCGATTGGCAGCCTGCTGAGCTAGCTGCCGCGCCTGCATCTCTTGGCTAAAAGCGCCTACCTGGATGCCCCAGCTGCCACCCGTATCAGGCACCGAGGCCAACTGGCGCTCACGCTCGATAAAGGCGCGCAGTGGGTCAGGCTCTGCCACAACATTGTTAGTTTCGGGACGCTGTATAACCGCTATATTGGCCAATTGCTCCTCCAGGTCAACCGAAGGCGGCGGCGTTGTGGGAGCAGACTGTGCCGTGGTTTCAACTACTGCTAGCAGTGGCTGGCGCTGAGCGGGCTGCGACGGTGCAGCAGGCTGTGCTGGGGCAAGTGCAGGCGGGCCAAACGCCATAAACTCCTGAGCAACGTTGGTATTCGCCATCCAGGTCTGCTGATCGCGCAACGACGCGCGCATAAAGCCTCGGTCCAACAGGTTAGCCATATGCGTATCACGTGACTGAGACGAAAAACCACCCATAACAACGGCGACTAATCGTCTATTCCCGCGTACTGCCGTGGTCGCGACATTAAAACCTGAGGCGCGAATAAAACCGGTTTTAAGGCCATCGGCACCGGCATAATCACGTACCAGCCGATTGTGGCTCGTATGGCGTGTCCCACGAAAGGTGAACTCTTGAAGTCCAAAATAGTGATAGTACTGAGGGAAGTCCTGCCTCACGCGGACCGACAGTGTCAGCATATCGCGTGCCGTGGTGACCTGCCTGTCATCCGGCAAACCTGATGCGTTACGAAAGGTCGTCGCGGGCATGCCTAACTCACGCGCTTTCGTGGTCATCATTTGTGCAAAGCGCTCTTCGCTACCGCCTAATGCTTCGGCAACGACCGCCGCAACATCATTGGCAGAACGAACCGCAAGAGCACGAAGGGCAGTATCAACGGGAATAGTGCTACCGGCAGCAAGCCATAGTTTTACCGCGGGCTTGGCAGCGGCATAGGGCGAGACAGGCAAAGGCTGGTCTAAACGCATGGTGCCCGCTTCAAGGGCCTCAAACATTAAGTACATGGTCATCATTTTGGTGAGAGAAGCGGGATAACGCTGCTCATCAATATTTTCGGCGTAAAGTATTTCGCCATTGTCTAAATCCACCACGATTCCCGCGTAGCGTGGGTTCGCCTGAGCGCTGGTGGCCATCATGAGTAACAGTAAAACCAATCCCATCGACCAAATAAACGACGCTTTACCCACTGCGCTTTTTACCCTCGCATACATACGTGCCCCTTGCTTGTTTATCAATGCGCTAACTGTAAACCTACTGCTTAGCTAACGTGTCGTACTAAAGGCTCAATGCAAGGCCCACGCAGGGTTTTCCCAAAGCGGTAAAGTAGCACGCACACGATTTATCGTAGGTAGAGTATATACCTAGTTAAGCGTAGAAAAAGACAACATGCAGCGGAGATGTAAAAGATTGCTTAAATCGAATATCGAGTAGGGTGAGGCGTTACCGCCTCATCCCTCTCACAGAACCGTACATACGGGCCACGTATACGGCTCATGCCATTAACTTACCCCGAA
>NZ_JBNNIW010000105.1:0-1821 GCF_050269715.1 Halomonas sp. NPDC076908
GGCTTGCGAAAGCCAACTTGCACGGGGCGAATGATCAAAAAGTGCTCGCTGGCGGTGATAGGGAAAGTGTCGGCGCCGGCTTCACGGATTCAGGTTATTACTAATAGTCTGTATTGGCTAAAATCGGTGGATGAGAGAGAACGCAATATTCGGGTATTGGTTGAACGTAAGCCGAATGGTTCATTGGAAATTATTTTTTCTGATACCGGCCCCGGAATCGAAAGTAAATATAAAGATCAAATATTTGAGCCTTATTTTTCGAGGAAACCAGAAGGTCATGGCCTGGGCTTGTGTTTGGTGGGGGAAATTGTACATGACTATTACAACGGAACAGTAGAGTTGTTAGATACTGGGAAAACAGGTGGCGCTGCTTTCAGAATTGTATTGAAAAAAAGAGTGTAAAAAATGATTGTTTCTGATTGGAAAGTGCTTTGTGTAGATGATGAAAGTGATCACCAAGAAAATATTAAAAGGATTTTATCGAGCAGGATGGATGGGAATAAATTTGAATTTACCTTTGCGAGCTCGTTTGATGCAGGTATGGTTCATATTAAGGAAAGAAGATTTGATTTGATTTTTTTAGATGTTCACGAAAAAACCAGTGATCCTGATCCTTCAAAGAACCCTGATGAGGAGGATCAGAGGGGAGAACAACTGCTGAAGGAGCTTAAGCAGTCCCGGTTCGTTCCGGTAGTTTTTTATACTGGCTTTCCAACTAAAGTAGATCACTTAAAGAGCCATGTAGTTAAGGTAGTTGATAAAGGTGCTCCTCTAGAGGAAATACGCGCTGCTGTTACTTCAATTTTAACTACGGGTCTACCACATCTAGCACAGTATATTGAGGAACAGAGCCGAGCTTATATTTGGGATAGTCTTGAAGAGGCTATGAAGCAGGTGGATGTTGAAAATGTGACATCAGATATTGCTCTGTTGGCTGCTAGAAATTTAGCTAAAAATCTTTCTCAAAAATGCATTAAGGAATTGCTAGAAGGTGATGTTAATCTGATTTCGCCACTTGAAATGTATTTGTTCCCGCCTGAGCGCGGAAGTTGTAATCCGGCAGATATCTATCGCAGAAGTGAGGATGACTCGCTATGGATGGTTCTGACACCTGCCTGTGACTTTGAGCAGGGAAAAGCAGAAAATGTTTTACTAGCTAAGCTTACTCCGCTTACTGAACATGAGTTATATAAGGAGTGGAAGGAGAAAGCCAGTGAATTTGACGCTCTTAAAGGAAAGCAGGTGACGAAAGAGGATAAACAGGCTGTCTCTGTAGTGGCATAGTGAATTTGGCCACCTAATTAGAGGTGCTAATATGCACCAAGACATCACTAGGTGGCAGCATGGCAACAAGACCAAAACGTAACTTTAGCCCTGAATTCCGGCTCGAAGCAGCACAGCTAGTCGTTGATCAAAACTATACAGTTAGAGAAGCGGCTGAAGCCATGAATGTGGGGTATTCGAGCATGGATAAATGGGTTCGTCAGTTACGCCAAGAGCGTGATGGCCAAAGCCCTAAAGCAACGCCCATGACACCCGATCAGCTCAGGATTCGCGAGCTTGAAAAGCGCATCCGTGACATTGAGATGGAAAAAGACATCCTAAAAAAGGCTACCGCTCTCTTGATGTCGGACTCCCTGAACACTTCTCGCTAATCGAGAAACTCAAGACGAGCTACCCGGTAAAAAAACTGTGTGACGTGTTTGGCGTGCATCGCAGCAGCTTTAAAGTAAGCGTTCATTCTAAGACGTCCTGCCGCCCGGCTGACATTCGCCCTACAGTAACCTCACATTTGCCCACACGAGGTTACCCCCATGAGAA
>NZ_JBNNIW010000106.1:0-1693 GCF_050269715.1 Halomonas sp. NPDC076908
GCGATCACCACGGTGTGGTTCATGACTGGGGTGAAGTCGTAACAAGGTAGCCGTAGGGGAACCTGCGGCTGGATCACCTCCTTAAACGATGCGTCACGCTCAGTAAGCGTCCACAATGAATTACCTGATCAGATAGAGAGCAAGCGGTAAAAGCACGATTCCCTCTTGGGTCTGTAGCTCAGTTGGTTAGAGCGCACCCCCTGACCTTAAATGGAAAGCAGGGTGAGGTCGGACATCCGGCGCGGTCGTAAGAGTAGTCAGTAAATGGGTCTGTAGCTCAGTTGGTTAGAGCGCACCCCTGATAAGGGTGAGGTCGGCAGTTCAAGTCTGCCCAGACCCACCAAATTTGCGTAATACGTCGTTGCCTTATTACTCGCATAGCAGGCTATGCGTCGCAATAATGCGCCTTGTCTTACACAAATTTGCGTGAATTTAGTATTGGGGCCATAGCTCAGCTGGGAGAGCGCCTGCCTTGCACGCAGGAGGTCAGCGGTTCGATCCCGCTTGGCTCCACCATTAATTACTATTGTCTTTACCTTAACTACCGTTTGTTGATGTTTCGTGACTACTGATAAGTCGCTGTGTTGTTGTAACTATTGTTATAACTGTAACACGTCGCTTTATCACTGTTCATTGAACAGCTGCTCTTTAACAATGTATATCATGCTGACAAGAACACTTCTGACGAAGTGCTTCTTAAATTGTGATACGTCTCAAGCGTATCCGGCAAAATAGAACGTTATCATTGCGAACCCCAGACTCCTTCGGGTTATAGGGTCAAGCAATGAAGCGCACACGGTGGATGCCTAGGCAGCCAGAGGCGATGAAAGACGTGGTAGCCTGCGATAAGGCTCGGTGAGGTGGCAACAACCTGTGACCCGGGCATTTCTGAATGGGGAAACCCACTCATCATAAGATGAGTATCTTACGCTGAATACATAGGCGTAAGAAGCGAACCAGGGGAACTGAAACATCTAAGTACCCTGAGGAAAAGAAATCAACCGAGATTCCCCTAGTAGCGGCGAGCGAACGGGGACCAGCCCTTAAGCGTGTGACTGATTAGGCGAATGCGTTGGGAAGCGCGGCCGTAGCGGGTGATAGCCCCGTAGCCGAAAATCTGATCACGTGAAATCGAGTAGGTCGGGGCACGAGAAACCTTGACTGAAGACGGGGGGACCATCCTCCAAGGCTAAATACTCCTGGCTGACCGATAGTGAACCAGTACCGTGAGGGAAAGGCGAAAAGAACCCCGGAGAGGGGAGTGAAATAGATCCTGAAACCGTGTGCGTACAAGCAGTCGGAGCCCACTTGTTGGGTGACGGCGTACCTTTTGTATAATGGGTCAGCGACTTATATTCAGTGGCGAGGTTAACCGCATAGGGGAGCCGTAGGGAAACCGAGTCTTAACTGGGCGACACAGTCGCTGGATATAGACCCGAAACCGAGCGATCTATCCATGAGCAGGGTGAAGGTTGAGTAACATCAACTGGAGGCCCGAACCAGGATCTGTTGAAAAAGATTTGGATGACTTGTGGATCGGAGTGAAAGGCTAATCAAGCTCGGAGATAGCTGGTTCTCCTCGAAAGCTATTTAGGTAGCGCCTCACGTAGTACCGCCGGGGGTAGAGCACTGTTTCGGCTAGGGGGTCATCCCGACTTACCAACCCGAGGCAAACTCCGAATACCGGTGAGTA
>NZ_JBNNIW010000107.1:0-1548 GCF_050269715.1 Halomonas sp. NPDC076908
TTGTAACTATTCAGGTGGCTGCGGATGGGATATCGCCAACCAGCTGATTTTTCTGGCATAGTGTGCCTAATCCTTCGGCATATCTATGCGGTGATATGACCATCAGCGATATCAACGTCGACGAGGCTCTGGAGCGGGTCCGACAGCAGCTCAAGGAAGACCAGACGGTCTCGCCGTCGCTGCGTGCGGCCATCGATGTGCTGATGTTGCTGGTCAAGCTCATGGCCGATCGCCTGGCCACCAGTAGCCGCAACAGCAGCAAGCCACCGTCCCAGGATCCCAATCGCCAGCGCCGCTCGCGCGCCAAAGGCGAGCGGCGCCCCGGCGGACAGCCAGGGCATGAGGGTAAGACGTTGGCGCCGGTGACGGACCCCGACGAGGTGGTCAAGCTCCGTGTCGATCGTCGGCAACTCCCCAAGGGGCGTTCTTACCGCCCGGTCGGCGTCGAAACGCGCCAAGTGCAGGACATCGTAATCCAGGCCGTGGTCACCGAATATCAGGCTGAGGTCCTCGAAGATGATCAGGGGCAACGCTACGTGGCGCCATTCCCCGAGGGCGTGACTCGCCCCATCCAGTATGGCCCTCGCCTCAAGGCGCATGTCGTCTATCTCTCCCAGTATCAGCTGTTGCCCTATGCGCGTATCCGCGAGTTGCTCACCTCGCAGTGCGGCCTGTCGCTGAGCACCGGCACCCTGTTCGCCTTCAACCAGGAGGCCTACCAGCGGGCCGAGGCGTTCGCCGAGTGGGTGATCCCGGCGCTACGTGAAGCAGCCACCGTCCATGCCGATGAAACCGGAATGCAGGTCGGTGGCAAACGCTACTGGCTACACAGCGCCTCCAACGAGGCCCTGACCTGGTTGGCCCCGCACCCCAAGCGCGGCCAGGAAGCGATGGACGCCATCGGCGTATTGCCCTTCGTGCGTGGCGTGCTGGTGCATGATCACTGGAAGCCCTACTACCGCTATCCGGATTGCCGGCACGCGCTCTGTAATGCGCACCACCTTCGGGAGCTGACAGCGGCCTGGGAGAACGATGGCCAGGCATGGGCCAAGGCCTTGCATGACCTGTTGTTGGAGATGCATCGCGCCGTGGAGGTGGCCGACGGCTGCCTCTCGGCCGATGAGACCCGAGCCTGGCGGCAGCGCTATCGAGATTGCCTGGCGAAAGGGGACGCCGAGTGCCCCCCGCCGGTGAAACCGCCACCTGGAACGCGAGGCCGGGCCAAGCGCACCAAGTCGCGCAACCTCCTGGAACGCCTCCAGGCGTACGAGGACGACGTGTTGCGCTTCCTCGACGACCCTGCCGCTCCCTTCACCAACAACCAGGGGGAACGCGATCTGCGAATGACCAAGGTCCAGCAGAAAATCTCGGGCTGTTTCCGCTCCTGGGAGGGTGCTGAGATCTTCTGCCGCATGCGTAGCTTTCTCTCGACCGCCGTCAAGCAAGGGGTAGCGGCGCATACCGCACTGGAGCAACTGTTTGCGGGGGAGGTGCCAGCCTTCATGCAGCAAGAAGCCCCGACTCAGCCAACCGGTGCTGAATAGTTAC
>NZ_JBNNIW010000108.1:0-1539 GCF_050269715.1 Halomonas sp. NPDC076908
CGGTCACGATAAAACGGAATGCGCGGTCACCATCATCCAGAACAGACGGTCACGTTCAAACGGAATGGGCGGTCACGATAGGGCGGAATACGCAAGTGGTGGATGTAGAAAGGTTCGTTGGTCGGTGGCGGGTTCAGGGAAGCGCGGTGGGGTGCGAGTCATCTACTTCACTAAGTTGGCTAATGGCGAGATCTGGTTGTTGGTGATCTACAAAAAAGCCGTTAAGGAAAACATACCCGCGCATATCCTGAAGTCAGTTCGTGAGGTGCTGGAAAATGAGTAACGAGATATTGAGAGCAGAGGAACTTGGTAACAAGTTACTCCAATCTGTCAAAGAAATGAAAGCTGGCAAAGCGGCCCGAACCAGTCGTGTTGAGCCTAACGAGGTTGCAGAGGCGCGGAGCAAAACTGGGCTGACCCAGATTGAGTTTGCTGAGGTACTACATATTTCTCCGCGCACCTTGCAAGAATGGGAGCAAGGCCGACGTAACCCATCAGGGCCTGCAAAAGCGCTTATCGAGATTGCTGTCCGTCATCCTGAGGTTATTCGGGAAGACCTTGCGCTTAGGGGTTAACAAACAATTGCAGCGGATCAATTTTCGCTGTGCAACAATTACCCGCTGAATTGAGCGTTAAGCGTCAAAGTCAGCCCTTGACTACGTAACCATAGAGGTTACAGTATCTGCATGATTATTAGCTTCGTACACAAAGGACTCGAGCGGTTCTACCGTTCCGGCAAAACTTCAGGAGTTCAGGCGAAGCATGCCAAACGTTTGAGGCTGATTCTCACCAACCTTGACCAGGCGGAAAGTCCAGATGATATGGGTTTGCCCGGTCTCCGCTTGCACGAATTGAAGGGGAACCGAAAAGGCATTTGGTCTGTATCTGTAAGTGGTAATTGGAGGGTTACTTTTCGCTTTACTGGTAAGGATGCTGAAATTGTTAACTATGAGGATTATCACTAATGAGTATGCATAATCCGGCTCACCCGGGTGAAATTCTCAAAGAGTTAGTAATTGAACCAACAGGTGTAACAATTACTGATGTCTCTGAGCACCTGAATATAAGCCGTAAAACATTATCCAAGGTTTTAAATGGCCGAGGTTCTATCACTCCTGAAATGGCACTACGGCTTGAGTTGGCCTTTAAAAAGCCATCGGCCGATCACTGGCTCAGGCTGCAAAATGCTTATGATCTTTGGGCGGCTCGTCAACATCAGGCCATGCTGCAAGTTCGCCCTTATGAATTTGCATCACAAGCTTAACAAGTTGCTCCAATTCGTTCCGGGCCTTCGGCCCTCCACCGGACGCGCTTACGCGCGCCGTTGAGCAAGGCGTCAGAAGGTTCAGTTATACATTACCAGTCTGTTAACCACAGTTGACAGCCTGGCCTCCGTTAACTATAGTTCACACATGATTGAAATCCGAACAACAACAGCTTTCTCAAAGTAAGCGTTCATTCTAAGACGTCCTGCCGCCCGGCTGACATTCGCCCTACAGTAACCTCACATTTGCCCACACGAGGTTACCCCCATGAGAA
>NZ_JBNNIW010000109.1:0-1446 GCF_050269715.1 Halomonas sp. NPDC076908
GCTTGCGAAAGCCAACTTGCACGGGGCGAAGGATCAAAAAGTGCTCGCTGGCGGTGATAGGGAAAGTGTCGGCGCCGGCTTCACGGATTCAGGTCTAGTGTTAGACGGCCATGCAAATTGTATGGCCGTTTTTTTTTAAATTTTCCCATAGAATATTAAAAAAATAATACTTTTGATAAGTAAAAATATTAAAAATTGCATGTAAAGAATAAGAAAACATCTGATAGCGTAAAATTCTAAATGGTCCAAACTCAACACAAGAAATACAAATTGATACAAATTGTTTCAGAGGGAAATAACATGAAACTGAAAAATAAATCATGCAAGCGAACTGTTTTAATAGCAACGCTGTTAACGGCAACCCTTTCAGTTTCTTTATCTATTAACGCCGACAGCAGTCGCGTTGAACAGTTTTCTAAGCAATCAGCCGCTCAACATAATTACACTAACTATAGCGTCATTGCTCAAATCGGTAACAATAACAGCACCCATGTTTCGCAATCGGCTAGTTACCAAGCAGGTAATTTTTCTAACATTTATCAGTTAGGAAACTACAACTCTGCAAATGTGAATCAAACCGGGGGCAATAACGTTAGCAATATAATGCAACAGGGGTTTAACCATAAAGCAGATGTTACTCAATTAGGTGGTGCATCAAGAGAGTTGAACTCTTATGTGCGCCAGTCGGGTAATAGTAGTGACGTACAGATTTCACAATCGGGGAGTGGCTACCGTGGTATCAGCGTTGAACAACAAGCGTTTTCAACCTATGCACGCCCGGTCACCGTCGAAACCTACTGAGCAACAAATGTTGCCTCAGTAATAACTAAAGCAAGTATGCATAAAGGGGAAACACCATGAAAACTCAAATCACCACTATCGCCGCTGCTGTTGCTTTTGCTATGAGTTCTGCTGCTTTTGCACAGTTCTCAGGTGGTAGCGACTCTTCTATCTACCAAGTCGGTAATAATAACACTAACGATGTTACTCAGTGGGGTTCTCAGACATCTCGTATTTATCAACAAGGTAGTTTTAACTCAGCAACCGTATCGCAAGATGATGTTGCTGGTGTTGCGACTACTTTCGCCGGTCTTAATAACTCTGGCGTAGAACAAATTGGTAATGGCAACTCGGCAGACGTTAGTCAACTGGGCGCATTTAACGACTCTACCGTATACCAAGAAGGTGCCGGCAATAGCGCCTCTGCGGATCAGGATGGAACCAAAAACGTTTCTGTCACTGAACAAATTGGTTTATTCAATGGCACTGACGTTACCCAAGATGGCAAGTTCAACGATAGCTATGCCTATCTAGAAGGCTTTGGTAACAAGGCTACTGTAAGCCAAGAGGGCCTAGCCCGGATTTCTCACAGGGTATAAAAGAAAGCGGCTGAAAGTGCTATGATTTCAAGAACCTAACCAATCCATCAAGCACCAACAGCCGCTT
>NZ_JBNNIW010000110.1:0-1387 GCF_050269715.1 Halomonas sp. NPDC076908
TTCAACTGCACGACTTTTCTTGTGATCAGCGGGGTCTCACCCGACACGTCCAGGGTGTAAAACGACGTGCCGAAAAAGCTGTCGGTCTTCTTGTAGCGGTGGTTGAGCGTGTGCCAGTTGAACCGCAGGTTGACCGTGTCACCCTCTTGCGACAGGATCTCAAGATTAGTCACCTGGTGGGTGGTGCGCGGCTCCGGTGTACTGGCACCGCTGCGCTCGGTCTTGATCCGGTAGACCCGATCCTCTAACCCTTCACGGTTGGGGTAGTAGATCAGCGAGATTTCGCTGTGCGGGTCGCGGGTCAACTGGTCGTCGTCGTCCCAGGCGGGCATCCAGAACTCGGCGTCTTTGCGGTACAGCGTGAGCCACTCGTCCCACTCCCGGTCGTCCAGCAGCCGGCCTTCGCGGTACAGAAAGGCTTGGATATCGTGATAGCTAATGCTCATGGCACTTCTCTCCTCTCTTCAGGCACTTAGGCGGACGCGGTGGCGATAAACTGGCGGCGCTCTTTGTCGATGGCGCGCAACATTTCGGCGACCCAGTGCTTGTGGTGCAGCACGTAGAGGCCTTCGTCTTCCGGCGAGGCGCCGCTGAGCAGGGGCTTCATGTCGATCGCTTGGGCCGTTTCATCGGCGCCTTCAATCCACTGCTGGGCCCCACGGGAGAGGTCGTTCCATTCGGCCAGCGCGCCGTTGTAGCCTTCCTGGCAGGCGCGGAACTCTTCGAGATCGTCGGGGGTGCCCATGCCGGAGACGTTGAAGAAGTCTTCGTATTGACGGATACGTACCCGCCGATCTTCGGCGGCTTCGCCTTTGGGCGCGAAGCAGTAGATGGTGACTTCGGTTTTGTCTACGGCGATCGGACGGATCACGCGGATTTGCGTGGAGAACTGGTCCATCAGGTAGACGTTGGGGTAGAGGCAGAGGTTGCGCGTCTGGTTGACGATGGAGTCGGCGCGGGCGTCGCCCAGCTGTTCTTGGATCCAGTCCTTGTGCTGGTAAACCGGGCGGACTTCCGGGTTGAGCAGCCGGGTCCACAGCATCATGTGGCCGTTTTCGTAGGAGTAGAAGCCGCCTTTGCTCTTCGACCAGCCGTCGGCGTCCACCGCTTTGGTGCCGCCGGCATCGTAGTTGCGGCGTTCCATGGTGGAGGCGTAGTTCCAGTGCACGGAGCTGACGTGGTAGCCGTCGGCGCCGTTTTCAGCCTGTAGCTTCCAGTTGCCGGTGTAGGTGTACGACGAGGTGCCGCGCAGGATTTCCAGGCCTTCGGGGGCTTGGTCGACGATGTTGTCGATGACCTTGGTGGTTTCGCCCAGGTGTTGTTCGAGCGGTTGTACGTCGTCACTCAAGCTGCCGAACAGGAAGCCTTTGTAGTTTTCAAAGCGCGG
>NZ_JBNNIW010000111.1:0-1365 GCF_050269715.1 Halomonas sp. NPDC076908
TCCGATAGAAGTGATGAGCGAACTGATGGCCAAGTATCATGAAAGCCCGTCAACCATCCAATGAGTGTGTTGCACTCAGTGTCTGCATCCGCCCAGTAATTTAATACCTCGCCGAATAAGATCGAAGAGCATATCTGCTCAATTACTAACATTACGTAGCCCGTAAAAACAACCATAACCAATTGTTTTATATATGTTATATTTTGAAAACGTTGCAGCATATCCAAAACTCTTATGTATGCTTCTTTCCAATCTAACCATACTCTATTCATAAAATGGGCTTAGGTCACGTGGCTTTGCAGAATAATTGAGCTGGAGCAGGCTTTGGGCAGCTGGCGCTGCCTTCGCGCCGGGCCGCCACTGCGGGTGCCTTTTGGCTCGTTCCTCGCCAAGCGTTACGCCACGTAAAGGGGCAGCTAGATTGCTTATGTGGCTGAGTCTTTGCGAGCTAAAACTCCCTCCCACAACACCGGTTCAAAGCATCAATTTAGTGGCAGGGATTGTTTATAGGGCTAGATATTCGCCCTCCCACAACACCAGTGCAGTGGCGGGGCTGTGGGAAGCGCTGTGACTTAGGCTTTGAGTACGCAACGGAGGATTTCAACCACCTGATCGGTAGCGCCGCACCGTTTATTGCCACTCAAGCTTGAGGTCTTTATGTGACTGGGCACAGTCGCGCAGATAGAGATTAATCAAGCTCTGATACGGAAGATCTTTTTGTTCCGCCAAATCCTTAAAATACGCGATGGTATCTTCATCCAGCCGGATCGTGACCTGCTTTTTAAGCTTTTTGGCGTATGGGTTTTTGACTGACTCTGAAAAATCGTAATGGTCACGCATGTCTATACCCTTCGTAAGTTTTTCGCTCTCGTTTATTCGCCTTGCGCGCTGAAATAATTCGGATTGTTTCGCCGTCTCTCACGCAGTGGCACACCACCAATAAACGAGAATGAATGCTCGTTCCAAGGAGTATGAACCGATCCTCCTCTTCAGAATGATCGGGATCCGATATGAGGCGGCCGAATTCGTCCGTGAAGGCCGTTTTTGCCTCTTTAAAAGAGACGCCATGCTTCTTGCAGTTAGCGGCGTCCTTATTGGGATCCCACTCGAAGGTAAGAAAGCTCATACATTATATTGTAGTTACATTGTATGTATTATCAAGACATGGGGAGTTACTGGTTTTCGAGACGTAACTGCTGCGGGCTGAAGCCCCATAAAACCAGATCAGAACATCAGTTCAGTGGCATGGACTATTCATGGGGAGAGAGATTCGCGAGCTGAAGCTCCCTTATATGGACCCGTCCCGTTGAGCAAGCAAGCCACGAGATGGACACGGATGAGGACTGCACGCTTATATCCGGCCTT
>NZ_JBNNIW010000112.1:0-1358 GCF_050269715.1 Halomonas sp. NPDC076908
TGGCACTGTCTGGGTGAATGGCGATAATGGCTATATTGCCATGCAGGTCAGTGGGTTAGAAGTGCTTCCGGGGGCCGGTCTCACGGATTCAGGTTTGAGGTTATGAGAAAAGGCGATGCTAGGCACTACTAAGCAAAAAGCACTATTTAGCAAGAGCAAATAGGTGTTTCTTATTTAGTTAGTGCTAATTTTAGCGTATCGGTCAGCTCAATAACCAATCAGATGACCCCAACAGTCCATGGGTTTACCTAACCATTGATGGGAGAGGTGCCATGCAGAGCTGGCTTGTGTTGCGTAAAATCACTATTGATAAATACCTTTATTATATAAGTTTATCCTTGCTGCTAAGTAGTTTTCTGGCAGTTAAGGATGTCGATAGTATCCATTCGCGCATTTCACAATGATGATTACTCCTCGCCTTTGGCATCAGTTACGCTGGCGCCTAACGTTGATTTTAGGCGTCTCACTTTGCGCGCTGTCGACCGTTATAGGGAGCTATGTGACTAGCGCTTGTCAAAGAGCGAACACGGACTATACCGTTTTAATTAGCGACATCATGCTAGCGCAACAGTCGGCCCAGCGGCTTCAGATCCCCCTTGCAGTAGAGGAACCTCATATAAACACGCAACATATAGAAAATATTGCCAATTTTTCCTTAACTTCGAAACATCATTTGGACAATATAAAGCGCAGCCTTGAACAGCACGGTTTTCTTAATGCCAATATTGAGTATCTTAGCAATCACTTGGTTGAGCTGAAAAATCGTTTTTCACGACTCAATGTAAGAGCACAAACAACTCAAGCAAGCCCTTATCTCCTGAACTCCTTACATCGCAGCGCTCTGGGAATTGAAAGTAAACAGGCATGGCTCTATAACGAGCTACTAGATGAGATTCAAGGATTATCACAGCAGCAACGCCTGACCATGCAACGCTTGTCAATCGCCATGAGTATACTGCTTGTGCTGGCTTTTAGCGCCGCCATTACCCTTTGTATGGTAGTACTTCATTTGCGTCGACAGCGTAATCTAATGCAAAACTTGATGTTAACGGATGAACTAACCGGTCTGTATAACCGGCGCCACTTGGTGAATGTGGCGTTCGCTGCACTTACTCAAGCCCAACGTAATCAAACGCCGCTCAGCCTGCTTGTAATAGATATCGATTACTTTAAAAAGATCAATGACAGTTATGGCCACCCAATTGGCGATGAGGTATTACGCCAGATTAGTGGGCACCTACGCCATTTGAGTCGACCTTCAGATAAGTGAATCCGCATAAGTTATGGTGTATAAAGCGAGGCTTATAACAAGGGAGATGCACCATGTCTCGTCGCTTGCGCTTCATTTCTTTGACGCC
>NZ_JBNNIW010000113.1:0-1338 GCF_050269715.1 Halomonas sp. NPDC076908
CCACTCGTGTTGGTTGAGATCTTGGTCGTGATCAATCAACAGGATACGCCACCCTTCCTACCTCCTCCCATACACCAGACTTGAGCTTAACTCAGGATAGGTTTGCACCGGCACCAAGGCTAGGCAGCTTAATAAAATAAGGCGAGAATGCTTTGCCTTATTTAGGGGTAAATCTGTTTCTTCCAGAAGATGAATTTGTTTCCTTTAATTCCTACCGAAAGCGAAAAGGAATCTTACCAGATTATTCAAAAAATATTTTAAGGTGCATAAAATCTAAATTTATCACCGGTCAGCCCCCTCGTGGGGCTGACCGGCTTATTACTGGGCATCTTGATTTAAATTCCGCTCGGCCGGAATATCACTCAGATACTCGACAAACTCCACCTCAAAACCGGCGGGATCGACAAAATAGACATTTTTGCGAAACGGCTCTGTCGCGCCGGGTTTGGCAATGGCATAGCTCGCGTTATTTAATCTGACAACTACGGCATCAAGGTTATCAGTCACATAAGCAAAATGGGCCAGCCCAACGCTGTGGCCTTTCAAATTGCGGTTAGCCCCTTCGCCGTGATCGCTTAACGCCAAGTAATGGTTATCGTCACCGAAGTGTACCCATTTGCGCGGTTTGCCATACCACTCACCGTGGCCCTCATCGCGTATCTGCCAGTGTGGGAAGACCGCACGGTAAAAATCCAGCATGGTATCCATATCATCAACCACCAGATTAACGTGTTCTAAGTACATAAGAGTCTCCTTGCGTTAAGTGAGATGGCAGCATAAAACCTCAACTTAACTTGAGGTAAAGCTGTTTTTGGGAAAAAATGGCAAAAAAGATTCAGGGGTAAGTAATGGCAGAAACTATCTGGAGTGTCGGCAAGGTTGCCAAGCGCTGCGGGATTAGCGTTAGCACCCTGCATTTTTACGAGCAGCAAGGCCTGATCCAAAGCTCATGAAATGCGGGCAATCAGCGTCGCTATAAACCTGGAGTGTTACGGCGCATTTCGGTCATCAAAGCCGCGCAAAAAGTTGGCGTCAGCCTCGAAGAGATTAAGCAGGCTTTTGAATCATTACCCAAGAACCGTACGCCCACGGCTGAAGACTGGCAGCAGCTTTCAAAAAACTGGCAGCGCATGCTGGATGGCCGCATTGCGTATCTACAATCACTGCGCAACAACCTCAGCGGCTGTATCGGCTGCGGCTGTTTGAGTATGACAAGTTGCCCACTCTATAACCCGGATGACCAGCTAGGTTCTGTCTGAAAAGTCGGCTCTCATGCATTGCTCAATGCAAGCCAATGTCACCATGGCCTTGAAGCTACTGGCCAGCTTGTCGTAACGC
>NZ_JBNNIW010000114.1:0-1333 GCF_050269715.1 Halomonas sp. NPDC076908
CCTGAGGAATCCCCACGAACTTTGCTATCCATCGCATAAGGCCTGCTCTTTGACTTCCCCTTGGAGGCTCGTCAGAACTGTCTTCCAAGAGGGCCATGGGACAGCACCGACACAATGACGTCGCAGCCACTCCAGTCCCAAACGCCACACGGAGAGAACGTTCCGATGACGGATCGTGTTGCTCTGGTAGCGTCGCTGTTGCCCGCTGTCTCGGACTTGAAGACCGGCAACCATCACCACGACATTGGACAGCATCGCGATCAGCAGCAGGATTTCGATCCGCTTGCCTTGGCGAGACTGATGCATGCCGAAGCCCAGCCCGAACTGGGGACTCTTGACGTCGCGGAAGCCCTCTTCAATCTGCATGCGCTGCCGGTAAATGGCCACCAACTTGTCCGCCAGCGTTGAGCGCGCCGGTAGGTTACTGACCAGCACCCAGGGCTCCTTCTGGCGCTGGGCAATCGCCCGGCTGCGGCTGTCCTGGGAGACCTGTCCGCGCTTGTTGCGATGCTTGCGCCCCTGCGGCGGCCGATGGTAGAGCACCATGCGGGTGGTCAGTGGATTGCTCTCAGCAATTTGCACGGAACCCAGCGCCCGCGGTGCCGATGTCGCTTGCGGAAACAGGTCTGACACAGGTTGCCACGCCTGCCCTGGCAGCTGGCAGCGAACCGGGCTACGCACCCGGCCGACGTAGTACCAACCACGTGCCTCAACCGCCTCGAACCAGGGATTACGAAAGCCCGCATCGGTGACCAAGATCGGCGTGGCGTTGTCAGGCAGTATCTCGGCCAGAGCGGCCAACAAGTATGCCTCACAGTGTTGGCAGCCATCCTTGTGGTGGACTTTCTCGAAGATTGGCAGCGAGCGCCCGGCAAAGGGCACCGCGGCGCGCAGCAAGAACCGTTTGCCACGGTCATCAATCGGCGACCAGTCCACCAGAATCAGCGGGCGGGTCATGTGGCCAATCAGCAGGCTGGCCACGAGCCAATAGAACAGGGGACGCTCCTGATGCAGGTGAGGGTTGCCCAGCAACCGATCGACTCGCTTGATGGTGTGCTTGGTAGCCACTGGCCCTGGCAAGGCACGCCCCAGGGCGGTCAAGCCCAGGCGGCGCTCGCCCAGCAGGGCACCCACCGTGTCGAGCAGCGCCTGCAGGCGCTTGGCATGGACCAGGGGGAGTGATGAGGTCAGCAGAGTATGTAAGAATCGAGGGGCCTGCATGGGTCTCCTTAGGCATATTGTTGGTTTGGCGATTAACAACATGCCGACCCATGCAGGCCTTTTCAATCATATCATCCTGATTTTCTTATCTATTTCGTGGGGATCCGTCAGG
>NZ_JBNNIW010000115.1:0-1228 GCF_050269715.1 Halomonas sp. NPDC076908
CTTTCTCATGGGGGTAACCTCGTGTGGGCAAATGTGAGGTTACTGTAGGGCGAATGTCAGCCGGGCGGCAGGACGTCTTAGAATGAACGCTTACGGTGAAATGCCCCCAGCAGACTCTTTTCTACAAACTGAACATCTGATTAGCGGCGTCAGCGTCATACTTAAAAAGCCCCAGCGTAAACGCGGGTTCGATAAGGTGCAGTTGAAAAAGCTTATTGAATTCAGCCAAGAGTTAGCGGCGCTCGGCGGAAGCATTTTGGACGTTGAACGCCAGCCTGCAACGCGCAACACCTTTCAAGCTATTACCAAAGGCTAGTGTTTCATGTGGGTAAGTTTGGGGTGTTAGAGCTTATATAGTATGAGACGTCACTGCCATTTCTTGCTACCTTTCCTGAAGTTTTGCGGTTTCCACTATCGTTTAGGGTTTCCATTGGGGAGTGGCAGGAATGGGCAAGGTTCACTTTATTGGCGGTGAGAAGGGCGGCGTGGGTAAATCGATGACTGCCCGGGTATTGGCTCAATACTACATTGACCACGAAAAGGCGTTTATAGGCTTTGATTGTGACGCTTCCCATGGCACGTTTTCGCGTTTTTATCAGGCGTATGCTTCTCCGGTAGTGATTGGTGATGACGAAAGTCTGGATGGCATGCTGACAGCGATTGAAGCCGATCCAGGGCGAGATTTGATCATTGATCTTGCTGCGCAGTCTGCCCTGCGCATGAATCACTGGATTGAAGAAACGGACGTATTTGGCCTGCTCAGTGAAATGGGTATGCAAGTGCTGTGGTGGCACGTAATGGATGACGGCGCTGATTCCGTCGCGCTGCTTTCCCAAGTGTTAGAGCGTTATCAAGCTCAACCAGTAGAGGTAGTGGTGGTTCAGAACTACGGGCGTGGTGAAAGTTTTTCACGATTCCAACAGTCTGATGCCTTTCAGCAATCAAAAGTGCAGGGGGCAACGCTAATTGAGCTGCCAAAACTGCATGCCAAGCTGACCCAAAAAATTGACTTCAACAACGCTAGTTTTTGGGCGGTCGCTAATGATCGCACTATCATGAATATTGCTGAACGTCAGCGTATGAGGGTCTGGCTGCGTAATGCGTATCACCAGTTTGGATTTCTTTCTTAAATGTAGCCTGAATCCGTGAAGCCGGCGCCGACACTTTCCCTATCACCGCCAGCGAGCACTTTTTGATCATTCGCCCCGTGCAAGTTGGCTTTCGCAAG
>NZ_JBNNIW010000117.1:0-1133 GCF_050269715.1 Halomonas sp. NPDC076908
CGGCTCGACGATGGACGTCAGGCCGTGGTCCGCAACGGCTACCTGCCCGAGCGCACGGTCCAGACCGGGATTGGGGATGTCAGCGTGCAGGTGCCCAAGGTGCGTGACCGCAGCGGCGGTGGTGCTCGCTTCAACAGCAGCCTGCTGCCGCCCTACCTGAAGCGGGCCCGCAGCATCGAGGAACTGATCCCCTGGCTCTACCTGAAGGGGATTTCCACTGGCGACTACCAGGAGGCGCTGGCGGCGCTGCTGGGCGACCAGGCCAAGGGGCTCTCGGCCAACACGGTGTCTCGGCTCAAGAAACAGTGGGAAGACGAGCATACCGAGTGGCGGCAGCGTGACCTGTCAGACCGTCGCTACGTCTACTGGTGGGCCGACGGCGTGTACAGCAACGTGCGCATGGATGACCGCCTGTGTCTGCTGGTGATCATCGGCGTCACGGAGCAGGGCCGCAAGGAGCTGGTGGCCGTCGAGGACGGCTTCCGTGAGTCGGCAGACAGCTGGGAAACGCTGCTGACGGGGCTGCGAGAGCGCGGTCTGACTCAAGCCCCCAAGCTGGCGGTGGGCGACGGTGCCATGGGGTTCTGGTTGGCGCTGAGCAAGATCTACCCGGAAACCGACCATCAGCGCTGCTGGGTCCACAAGACCGCTAACGTGCTGAACAAGCTGCCGAAATCAGTGCAGCCCAAGGTCAAGGCCGACCTCCATGACATCTGGATGGCCGAGACCCGCTTTGATGCGCACAAGGCCTTCGATCGCACGTTGAAACGCTTCGAGGCCAAGTACCCCAAGGCGATGGCGTGCCTGGCCAAGGATCGGGACGAGCTGCTGGCGTTCTACGACTATCCAGCAGAGCACTGGGTGCATATCCGCACCACCAACCCGATCGAGTCGACCTTCGCCACGGTCCGTCTACGGAGCAAGCGCAGCCGGAACTGCGGATCCCGGGCGACGACCCTGGCGATGGTCTTCAAGCTGCTCCAGAGCGCCGAGAAACGCTGGAAGCGCATCAAGGGGTTCAGCAAGCTGGAGCTGGTCGTGAACAACGTCCGGTTTCAGGATGGGGAGCAGGTAACCGATCAATCAGACAGGACTGCCGCCTGACTGCCATCCACCAGATTTGACTATAACTC
>NZ_JBNNIW010000118.1:0-1121 GCF_050269715.1 Halomonas sp. NPDC076908
TGGCACTGTCTGGGTGAATGGCGATAATGGCTATATTGCCATGCAGGTCAGTGGGTTAGAAGTGCTTCCGGGGGCCGGTCTCACGGATTCAGGATAATGCTACGTGTTGTTCAGGGGATCATCATGAAAATCATCGCTTCATTAATTATGGTCAGTTTACTCAGTGGCTGTGCAGGGATGGTCGCAACCTCCGAAAATCTAGAAGGTGCACAAGCAACGTTGACGCCACGAGGAGCAACTTATCAAGATTTAGTATCTCTACCCCCACCGGCAGGCAAAATCTTTGTTTCTGTCTACGACTTCCGCGATCAGACAGGTCAATACCGTCCCGCGCCGGCTAGTACCTTTTCCACCGCGGTGACGCAAGGTGCTGCGGCCATGCTCACCGGCGCCCTGGCAGACTCTGGCTGGTTTATACCGCTTGAGCGAGTAGGTTTACAAAACTTGCTCACTGAAAGGCGGATTATCCGTGCAGAATTCGAGCGTTTTGGCCAACCCGATACCTTGCCATCACTACGAGCAGCATCCGTCATGCTGGAAGGCGGTATCATTGCTTATGAGTCCAATATACGTACTGGTGGCGCCGGAGCTGAGTATTTTGGCATTGGAGCATCTGGGCAGTACCAAGTGGATCAGGTAACGGTAAATTTACGCGCCGTTGAAATATCAACTGGAGAAGTACTGGCTAACGTTACGACAACTAAAACAATTTACTCTAAAGAGATGCGAGCAGGGGTTTATCGTTTTATCGACTTTAGACGTTTGTTAGAAGCCGAAGTAGGGCTTACCACAAACGAACCTGTTCAACTTGCCGTTATGTCGGCTATTGAATCAGCTGTCATTCACTTGGTAGCACGAGGAGTAGAAAGCAATCTTTGGAACCTTTCGAATGGGGTTAATTTTCAAGACACTATTTTGTCAGATTACCTAGACGCACCTATTCCGTTACTCTAACGACTCTTTTAGACGTAAAAGCAAGGGACATAGCACTTTTATAACAATATACAATTAAAAAAGTGACTCTAGTCCTGAATCCGTGAGACCGGCCCCCGGAAGCACTTCTAACCCACTGACCTGCATGGCAATATAGCCATTATCGCCATTCACCCAGACAGTGCCAT
>NZ_JBNNIW010000119.1:0-1106 GCF_050269715.1 Halomonas sp. NPDC076908
ATAGGATTCAGTGCTGCCATGGATCAAATCACCTTCTCCGAAGCCGAGTACCAGAACAAGAAGCGAAAGACCCGCCGCGAACTCTTTCTGGAGCGGATGGACAAGTTGATTCCCTGGCCGCAGTTGGAGAAGAAGGTAGCCCGTTATTACCCCAAGGGCGAGAGCGGGCGGCCTCCGTATCGGTTGTCTGCCATGCTTCGCGTCCACTGCATGCAGTTGTTCTACAACCTGAGCGATCCGGCCATGGAAGACGCCCTCTACGAGATCGAGTCCATGCGCCAATTCGCCGGTTTGAAACTGGATCGATTGCCGGACGAAACCACGATTCTTAAGTTTCGCCATTTTCTGGAACGCCACGGCCTTGGCAAGGTACTGTTCCAGGAAGTGAACAAGCACCTGGCGAAAAATGGCCTGATGTTGCGCGAAGGGAGCATTGTCGATGCCACGATCATCTCTGCGCCTAGTTCCACCAAAAACAACAAAGGCGAGCGCGATCCGGAAATGCACCAGACTAAAAAAGGGGGCTCTTGGCACTTCGGCATGAAAATGCACATAGGTGTCGACGATAAGCTTGGGTTGATTCACAGCATCGAGACCACGGCTGCCAATGTCCATGACATTGTGTCCGCCGATCAGTTGCTTCACGGGGAAGAGCAACGCGTCTTCGGTGATGCCGGTTACCTGGGCATTCAAAAACGAGACGAGCACAAACATCGTAGCGACGTCTCCTGGTATATAGCCAAACGGCCTGGCACCCGTAAGAAGCTGGATGCCCGGCGACAGAAAGTCGAAAAGATCAAAGCCAGTATCCGTGCCAAAGTGGAGCACCCCTTTCGGTACATCAAACACGTTTTTGGTTATGGAAAGGTTCGCTATCGTGGACTGACCAAAAACACTCAGCGCCTGCACTTGTTGGCGGCGTTCAGCAACCTGCTGATCAGTGAGAAATACCTGTGGGAATAGGGTTATTGCGCCCGTTTCCCGCTCAATGAGTGGGAAACGGGCAAAAATAGACAAAGAACGGGAGAAGAGTGTCTGAATTTGCGATTTTTTGTCGGCTTAAGTGAGAGCTGACGAATATCGGCAGTTATTCAGACCTTCCCTAA
>NZ_JBNNIW010000120.1:0-1103 GCF_050269715.1 Halomonas sp. NPDC076908
GCGTTACGACAAGCTGGCCAGTAGCTTCAAGGCCATGGTGACATTGGCTTGCATTGAGCAATGCATGAGAGCCGACTTTTCAGACAGAACCTAGCAAACCTTCCTTGATTCTTCTTCACAAGCATCCTGCCTGTGCTTCCATGAGTGCTTTAAGCTTCCTTTGCTCTATCTTCCCTGTTACCACTTCCTTGTAGTGTGTACTCACAATGGACTTTATTACGCTGCGTTTATCTAACCTAGGTTATTAAATTAGAAAAATAGTGCTTTTTTTAAAAAAAATTATTTCCGCCAAATTAATGCTCGTTTCTAATTTTTTCTGCATGGCGAACATTTTCATTGGCACATATACTTTTAAAAAGTGTCTGCAACGATACTGCTCTACATGGACGTTACCATGCCTGAACCATCATTAACTTAATGGTAGGAGGTCAGCGTGCGAAATATAATTATCAACCAAAAAATCAAAGGGTTGGATATCACCTGTCGGCATTGTGGTAATGCAGAGTCCCCCAAGGATCCGTTTTTAAACCGCTTTCGCTTAGAAGGCACTGGGAAAAATAGCACGACCTTACGCTGTCTTAACTGTCAAACAGCGATTGAAGTACCCTTGAGCGAACTAAGTTCACTCTACTATCACTATGCTTGTTAAATACAGGCTTGTTAACAAAAAGCCTTGCTAATCAGCAACAAAGGGCAATTGATTAAATGCAATTGCCCACACTTTATAAAAGCATCTCATAATTAACAATACTGTCATGCATTGTTAATATATGTGTAGTAGGCATATTTTATAAAAAAGCCCAGCCATTCCTTGGCCGGGCTTTATCAGGTCATCCCTGATCTTTCATCACAAACATCTTGTTTGTGCATCCTTCTATTATTCAAGCAATTCTTGCTTTTTCTTCCGCGAATTCCTTTCACAGTGCGCCTTATAGCAGTGAGTTAATCTAGCCTGGATTTCTCATAGTACCTCAGCCAGTACCGCACTCAGGCTGTAACACCGCTAAATGATCTTACCCAGCAACAGTGGACACTCGTTTAAGCGATCATTCGGACTTCAAACGCCTCTGGGCTGATCATCCCTATAGCACTGTGCCGTCGTT
>NZ_JBNNIW010000121.1:0-1020 GCF_050269715.1 Halomonas sp. NPDC076908
GGATTAGAGCCTAACTCGCCTTCTTCTAGGCGGGCCACCACCCAGCGTGAGTATTTCCAGGAGTGGGCTTGATACTGGAAGCGGAACGTCCCCGCTACTTTCCCTCCCACCTGCCATTGGGTCTTGCGCACCAGCATCATGGGGACGTCCACTTCCTTGAGCAGCCGGCTGTTCTTGGCGATTCCCACGATGTAGTCGACGTGATGCCGATCACACCAGTTCAGCATCCGGGGACGACAAAAGTGGCTATCACCTCGTAACACGATGCGCGTATCGGGCCAGTATTGACGGATAAAGCGTACCAGTAAGGCGAGGATCGCCCAGCTATGGCGGCTGTCGCTGCGGTCACTGGTGCGCAGATAGCTCACCAGTAAGTGGCGCCCACAGAAGACATACAGTGGGAAGTAGCAGTGGTGATCGTAATAACGGTTAAAGAACTTGCCGGGTTGCTCGCCATGCACGGGGATGTCGGTGCCATCAAAGTCCAGCACGATCTCCTTTGGTGGTTCGTCATGCTGTTCAATGAAGTGATGCCACAGCAACTCATGGGCCTTCACTATTGCTTGCCGATCGGCGTTCTGCTCCACCCGGCACAGCGTCGACTTGCCTGCCAGCGTATCCTCTTCACCGAGCGCTGTCTGAAGGGCCTGATCATAGCGCAGGGCCTCATGGTCGTTGAAATCTTCATAGCCAGCGGCGACACCGAACACCCGCTGACGAACCAAAGTGTCGAGCTTATGACGAACCTGTTCCGGTGCGCGGGGATCATGAAGCACGGCGGCCAAGCGGCGTGTCAGGCGATGCTGTTTATCGACTTCACGAAGCAGGAGTAATCCGGCGTCCGACGTAATGTGGCCCCCGGAGAAGTCGGCTTCAATTTGGCGGCGTGAGAGTGGCGAGAAGGTCAGCTTTTCAGGTACCATTTTGGAAGCGGCTGTTGGTGCTTGATGGATTGGTTAGGTTCTTGAAATCATAGCACTTTCAGCCGCTTTCTTTTATACCCTGTGAGAAATCCGGGCT
>NZ_JBNNIW010000122.1:0-1015 GCF_050269715.1 Halomonas sp. NPDC076908
TGCAGCGTGCGATGGGCTGGATCGACCTCAGCGATACCGACACGCTGCGCCGTGATCCGCTCTGGCAGCTGGCCTGCAGCGATGCGCGCGGGACAACGCCCCTGGCCCAGGACCGGCCCTCTCAAGCCACGCTGTCGCGGCTGCTGACCTGCCTCGGGCGCTGCGACAATATCGATGCCGTGCACGAAGGCCTGCTGCGACTGGTGATCTGGCGCCTGACCGCGCTGAAGAACGGCGAGCGCCCCAAGCAGCTGACGCTGGACATCGACGGCCTGCCGATCGAGGTCCACGGCCACCAGGGCGGCTCGGCCTATCATGGCCTGTACGGCGCGCGGATCTATTCACCGCTGGTCGCCTCGCTGGCAGAAACCGGCGACATGGTGGGCGGCCTGCTGCGCGAGGGCAACGCCGGCCCGGCCGAGAACGCCGACACCTGGATCCCGCATCTGGTGCGGCGACTCAACGAGAGCACCGGCGCCCAGGTTCGGGTGCGCATCGACGCCGGTTTCACCGACAACGCGACGCTGGAGGCCCTGGAAGAGTGCGACATCGAGTACCTGGGCCGACTGCGCAGTCACTCCGGCCTGCAGAAACTGGCGGCACCGCACCTGAAGCGGCCACCCGGCCGGCCACCCGAGCAGCCTCGCGAGTGGTGCCACGATCTGGAGTATCAAGCGGGCTCTTGGTCGGCACCGCGTCGCGTGGTGCTGGTGGTGCAGGAACGCCCCGATGACCTGCTGCTGCATGCCTTCTTCCTGGTCACCAACCTCGGCAAGTTCGACTGGCCGCCGGAGAAGGTCCTGGCGCTCTACCGCAAGCGCGGCAGCGCCGAGGCGCACATGGGCGAGGTGAAGTCGGCGCTCGACGTGCACCTCTCGTCGACCGATCGCGGCGCCTCCACCGTTCAGGACGTGATGGCACGCAACGAGGTGAGCCTGCTGCTCAGCCTCTACGCCTACCAGGTCCTGCATGGCCTGCGCTGCCTGCTGGAGCGGCAGACCCGGCAAGGCTGGAG